>CAMNLS010000145.1 GCA_946543495.1 uncultured Selenomonadales bacterium
TTTACGGGCACGAGAATTGGAATACGACTGTCACGGGCGTTATCCCTGAATACGTAGCGATACAATCTTTGGAGATAAAAAGCGGATTATTTTTCAGCGAACACGATGTTGACGTTCGCAATCGCGTCGCGGTTATCGGCTCGACTGTCGCAACCAATCTTTTTGAATCAGTTAATCCCGTCGGCAAGAAAATTCGTATCGGCAACGCGCCGTACACGATTATTGGCGTCCTCAATAGCAAGGGGCAGTCATCAGGCGGGCAAGATCAAGATGACGTTGTTTTAATTCCCTTGACGACCGCGCAAGAACGATTAATCGGCATAACTTACGTTCGTAGCATCAATGTTCAAGTTTCAGACGCAGATAAGATGGACGAAGTTCAAATCAATATAGAAAAGCTCCTTCGCCAACGCCACAGAATCCGCGCAGGCGCGGAAGATGATTTCAACGTCCGCAACCTTACAACGCTAATGGAAACGATGACTTCAACGACGACGATGATAACTCTTTTGCTCGGAGCAATCGCGGGAATTTCGTTAATCGTCGGCGGCGTCGGAATTATGAACATCACCTTAGCGAGTGTAACCGAACGCACGCGGGAAATTGGCATTCGTAAGGCAATCGGAGCTACTTATTCCAACATCATGCTACAATTTCTGATTGAATCGACGATGATTAGCGTTATCGGCGGGATTATCGGAATTATTATCGGCATTGGCGCGGCGCAAGCTATTTCAAAGTTCGGGAACTTCACGACGGTTATCAGCGGTGTAAGCATTGCCGCGAGCTTTGGTTTTGCTTTGTTCGTGGGAATATTCTTTGGAATGTTGCCTGCGCGCAAGGCGGCGCGTCTCGACCCGATTGAGGCGTTGCGCTACGAATGATTATTTAAAGGTATAATTACCCGTCGGAGCTTCCATAAAATGAATCGTCGCGTCATCGTCTGCAAGGACGTAAGCAAAGGCGCGGCGATAAATTTTTCCGTTCATGCGCCTGCTATCAGCCGACGCCCTGCTCACGAAAACATAAGCCTCTTGATAAACAATCTTGCCCTTGTCGTTTTTGATAATCCTGCTCTTGTCCTCTACTGCTTTATTCGTAATGTAATTGACTTTGTAAGGGCTAAGTGCTCTTCGTTCGCCCCAAGTTTCAACGGTGATTGTGTCGAGGGCTTTTGATTTTATCGTTAGGTTGTCGAACTTGCGCATATAATTTTTTCGCAGACCTGGATAGCCCGGATTCGATGGCAAAACTTCTTCGGGGTTGTCTAAGGCAATCTTCACCGCTGTATAAATGCCGCTGTCCGCTGCGTTCTGCAATTCAAATTCCGCTTGAAAGTCCGCCGTCTCGTAGGCGTGATTCATTTCCGCTTCCTCAATCCCTTTGACGACCAAAGCCACAATCAGAATCAAACACAGCCCGAAGATTGTCGCGAAACCTTTTTGATTCATGCGTCAACCTCCCGCCTTATAACTCGGCATGTAAACCGCCGTGTCGAGTTTTATTTTGCGCCCAGTCACGAGGCTTTCCATTTCAAGCGAGATGTGCAAGATTTTCTTTTGTTCATTGACAGCGCACTTAAGATAATTAACCTTCGTGTCGCCGAAATAATTTTCGCCCGTTATCGGATTAAAATACGTTCCGTCGTCTTGTCGCTTAGCGTATAGATTCGACGAATTACGACCTTCCTTTTCGTAAAGCATAAAATATTGCGTCTCCAAAACGTCATTGAGCATGAAGACGTAACGCCCGTTAAGCGAGGTGCTTTCGATTATATTTTTATCGGCGGCAGTGTGATAAACGAATTTAACTTGACCGCCGCTAGTTGATATTTCGACTTCGCGGGCTGTGCGGGCAATGTGCGTGACTTCTTCCATTACGTATTGAGCTTCCGACTCCAAGACGTAATCGGCGAGCTGACTTTTGCCCAACGCAAAAATTTTTACGCTGACAGTCGCCAAGCCGTACATGACCAAAATTAAAAGCGGCAGGGCTATCGCGAATTCCGCGACCACGAACCCGCCGCCATTATTCTTGAACAACACGAATCGTCCTTTCCGTTTCAATCTCAAAATCTTCGCCGCCGACTTGCCAACTAACTTTAACCACAGCACGCCCGCCGCTAACGTTCGTCGTGACCTTGAACTCAATCGGATTGTCTTCGCTAAGATTGTTGCTTTTTAAATCGTCCTTATCGCCGAGGAAAGGTTGACTGCCGCTGATGTCTTCGCGAGCCGCTAAACTCTCAAGCTCGGCAAATTGTTCGTTCGCCAAGTAAAGCGCAGTCAATCTCAACGTCGATTGAGGGTTTCGCACACGTGGCGCGGCGTTTATAAGAATCATCGCGGCAAAGGAAGTTATCAGCGTCAAGAAAACGACGTTAAGCAGGAGGAAGCCGCGTTCATTGCGCAGGACAAATTTTATTCTGTTCATGGTATGTCGCCCTTTATACGCCCGACGCTATCGAAGACGATATATTTTGTCTTGCCGCGCCGCGAAGTCAAAATCAGCGTGTCGCTTGTAACATCAAGGTTGCCGAATCTGTTAGTGGAAATCGTGCTTAAAGCTTTGCCGGACTTCCAAGAGAGTTTCACGCCATAAGAAAGATAATGCACCTCGCGGACGGGCTTTCCAGTGACATTTAAATCCAAGCCGCGCACAACTTGATAACTCGGCGGCTCGGACGTGAACTTTATAGACAGTGGATTGACTCCAGACAAGTCCAGACCTGTGGCAACTTGATTGAATTGCCCTGACTTGTTCGCCGCTTCCAAGAATCTCAACTCGCTGTAAAGTCGTTTCGTCTCGTAGTCTAGTGAGGCTCTGTCTAACATGTGGGCGGCGTTTGGTAGGGCAACCGTCATTAGTAACGCGATTATCATTGCCGCGAAGATAACTTCAAGCGTCGCGAATCCCTTTTGCATGATGCGCCCGCCTTTACTTGAAAGGGAAGAATTTATTATACGGCGATTGAACTTCGGGTTGATTCTCGGAATAAACGCCGCGAGCCTCGTCGCGAGTGATTTTGCCCTTCTCGATTGCGATAACGCGCCGTTGCATTTGGTCAACGATAGTTTTATCATGCGTCGCCATGACAATGGTCGTGCCCGCCGCGTTGATTCGTTGAAAAATGTCCATGATATCCCAACTGGTTTCGGGGTCAAGGTTACCAGTAGGCTCATCGGCTATGACAATGCGCGGGTCGTTGACAATGGCACGGGCAATAGCTACGCGCTGTTGTTCGCCGCCGGAAAGTTGAGACGGAAAGCTTTTAAACTTTTCACGCAAGCCAACGATGTCAAGCACGGTATTAACACTGCGTTGCATGATTCGTCGCGGAGCCTCAATGACTTGCATAGCAAAGGCGACGTTCTCATAAACCGTCTTATCCTCCAGCAAGCGATAATCTTGGAAGATGACGCCGAGCGACCGCCGCAGGTAAGGAACTTCTTTTGGATTGAGCTTAGTAACGTCTTTGCCGTTGACGACGATACTTCCAGACGTTGCAATTTCCTCGTGCATTAAAAGTTTCATCAGCGTCGACTTGCCGGAGCCACTCGTCCCGACGATAAACACGAACTCGCCGCGTTCAATGTCCAGGCTCACTTTATCCAGGGCAAGGACATTGTTTTCCTTATAAATTTTTGTTACGTCTTTTAAATGAATCATCTTGCTGTCTCCTAAAATAAACTCGTCGTGTCCAATATCGGCAACATGACTGCAAAGACCAGCGTCGCGACGATTAGCCCAGCGATTAGCGTTCCGAAGATTTCCGCCTTAGCGGGGAGAGTGTGCAGAATTTCTTCGACTTCAAAATCAGCCATCGACTCGCATTGACGGAGCATGTTGACCAGTT
>CAMNLS010000146.1 GCA_946543495.1 uncultured Selenomonadales bacterium
GTCCGTCCTTTACGTGTTGGAAGCGGCTGTCCATGTTAATCATCGTGTAAATCTCGGAAATCGCCGCCGCTTCGTTCTGCACGACTTTATTTTTCTTGGCGATAATCTCGCGAATCAGTGTCTTAAAGTAAATAGGATTGTCCTTGCCCGCCTTGCTCAATATTTGATAGGCAATGTCGACTTCTGGCATCTCAACAAAATTTTCTTCCATTAAAGCGTTCCTCCTAAGTTAGTTAAAGAGTCGATGACGCACGCGCAACCAGGGCGAATGTTCTGCATGACGAAAAGCATTTTATCATTGGGCAAGCCAACGCAACCGCCCGTCCATGGCTTATTAATTCCAAAGCAATGCATGAACAACGCTGAACCTTTGCCAGGCGTGCACTCGGCGTTATAACCCATGTTCAAGCCGTAAAGGTAGTGCGGATTGTAATCGATAAGATGTTCACTGTTGCCCGTATCGAAATTGGCGGGAGCCTCGCGCACGTCGACGAACTGATTGTACTTGTAATCCCAATCGCCCGACCAGTAGTGATTCTCGTTGACTTGAACATAAGGAATAGCGCAACCGGGGTCAGGCTCAATGCCGAATGCGTAATCGAATGTGAACGTGCCGACGGGCGTTTTATTATCGCCCTCTTTGACTTTGCCGAGTCCGTTACGACCAATAAAGCCAGGCGTCGTCATAATCTGTTCCCATTGACCGTTAATCTTTTCGTGCATAGAAATCCAAGCGGTCGTCCCTTGAATCCCCGCGACTACAACCATTTGCTCCGAATCACGAGCGGCGGGCAAGTTCTTGACCCATTGCGGCGAAGGCTTCGTCTGCTCGTGAATATTGCCCCCAAGCTTTTTTAGCGAATCAATGACGCAAACGCAATCGGGGCGAACGTTCTGCATGACGAAAAGCATTTTATCTTCAGGTAAAGCAACGCCGCCGCCCGTCCACGTTTTGCTCGGATTTAGACATTGCATAAAAATTGCGTAGCCTTTGCCGGGCTTGCACGCCGCATTATAGTCAATGCTCAAGACGTAATTGTAATTCGGAGCGTAGTCAATCAAATGCTCGGCGTCAGTGCGATTGAATTTGGCGGGCGTTGCGCGCACGTCGACGAACTGATTGTATTTGTAATTTTTATCGCCTGACCAGTAGTGATTTTCGTTGACTTGCACGTAAGGAATCGCACAGCCAGGGTCGGGTGCAATGCCGAACGCGTAATCAAAGTGGAAAATGCCGACGGGAGTCTTTCCATCGTCTTCTTTGAGCTTGCCTAGTCCGTTCTTGCCGATAAAAGCTGGAGTCGTCATGATTTGTTCCCACTCGCCGTTGAGATTTTTCTCGTGCATGGAAAACAAAGCTTCCGAATCTTTAATCCACGCGACGACAATCATTTGCTCTGAAGTCTGCGCGGCGGTAAGATTTTTAACCCACTGCGGCGAAGGCGTCGCTTGAGCCGTTTGACAAAGCATAATCATCACCGCCACCAACGTTAAGAAAATTTTCCGCATGACATTACATCCTTTCTGGAGCCGAGACGCCCAACAGACTTAGCGCATGTTGAATCGTATGCTGAGTGACTTTAAGCAACGCAAGCCGCGCCTTTGCCAAATCCTCTTCGACGCCCAAAATCCTGCAGTCACGATAAAACGCGCTGAACGTCGACGCCAAATCATAAACGTAGCGGGCAATGCGTTGCGGCGCGTATTCCGCCGCCGCCTTCTCAATCTCGTCGGGATACTCGAAGATTTTATTAATTAAGTCAAGCTCCGCCGCCGAATTCATAAGCGACAACTTCGGCTCCGCGTCCAGAGTTAAGCCCGCTTCATTTGCTTGACGGAAGATTGAACAAATCCGAGCGTGCGCATATTGAATGTAGTAAACGGGATTGTCCGCGCTCTGCGACTTTGCCAAATCCAAATCGAAATCAAGCTGACTGTCCGTCGAACGCATGAGGAAAAAATATCTCGCCGCGTCCGTGCCGACTTCCTCCATTAGCTCGCGCAATGGAATCGCCGTGCCCATACGCTTAGACATCTTGACTGCCTCGCCGCTACGGAAGAGCGATACCATCTGCAGGAAGATAATCTTCAACTTGTCGGCGTCGTAGCCGAGCATAGACATTGCCGCCTTGACGCGTGCAACGTAGCCATGATGATCCGCGCCCCAAAGATTAATCAGCTCGCCGAAGCCGCGCTCGAATTTATTTTTGTGATAAGCAATGTCCGCCGCAAGGTAAGTCGCCTCGCCGTTCGCCCGAACAACAACGCGGTCTTTGTCGTCGCCGTATTTAGTCGACGCCAGCCACAACGCGCCGTCCTTTTCGTAAATGCCGCCGCGCTCCCTGAGGACTTCAATCGCCGCGTTAATCTTGTCGGGGTGCAACGTCCTTTCGCTGAACCAAACGTCGAAATGCACGCCGAACTTTTCCAAGTCGTCTTTAAGCTCAAGCATCTTATCAGCGTAAGCAAGCTCGCCTAAAACTTTCAAGCGTTCGTCGTCGGGCAAGGCAAGATATTTATCACCGTGACGGGCAATAATACGTTTGGTCGTGTCGATGATGTCCGCGCCTTGATAGCCGTCCTCTGGGAAGTCGACAGCTTTACCGAGCAATTCAAGATAACGGGCGTTGACACTCAAAGCAAGCTTGTCCATTTGATTGCCAGCGTCGTTGATATAGTATTCGCTCTCGACGTTGTAGCCCGCCGCCCGCATGATGTTGACTATTGCCGAACCCGTCGCCGCGCCGCGTCCGTGACCAACATGCAAAAGCCCCGTCGGATTTGCGCTGACGTATTCAACCTGAATCGTGACGTTGTTTTTATTCGGCAGGTTACCGAAATTTTTTCCCGCGTCGTAAATCGCCTTAAGCTCACGATAAACCACGTCGCTTTTAAGATAAAAATTCATGAAGCCCGCGCCCGCAATCTCAATGCGCTCGAACAAGTCGGAAGTGATTCGGGCTTTAATCTCCTCAGCTATCTTGCGTGGGCTTGTGCGGAAAACTTTTGCGCTCTGCATGGCGAAGTTCGTCGCGAAATCTCCGAATTCTTTTTTAGGCGGAACCTCCAACGCGACTTCGGGCAACGTCTCCGAAAACTTTAACACGCCGTCATTCATTGCCGCCTCGACCGCCGACTTGATAGCCGCCGCGATTTTGTCTTTAACTTGCAATGCTTTCCCTCCTTAAAATTTTAGAAACATATTCGGCGATTGGTCTTTTATTCCTGCCCAAAAAATTTTGCTGGTAAGTGCAGGCAACATTGACGCGGTAATTCAACTAAGTTATAATCAGCGTCAAGCGGATGTGGCGGAATTGGCAGACGCGCCGGACTTAGGATCCGTTGCCTTCGGGCGTGAGGGTTCGACTCCCTCCATCCGCACCAGAAAAACAATTAACAATTAGGAATTAGGAATTTAGTTAGCAGGGCATTCCTAATTCCTAATTTCGCATTACGGATTATTTTTTGGGGGAGGAAGTTACAATGAAAGTATTCGCGTTGATTCTGCTGGCTTATCTGATTGGCTCAATACCAATGGGCTTGATTTTCGGAAAGCTCATCTGGAAAAAAGATTTGCGGCGATTCGGTTCGCGCAACATCGGCGCAACAAATGCTTGGCGCATTATCGGCAAGAAAGCAGGTCTTTTAATTTTTTTCCTGGACTTCCTCAAAGGTGAAGTCGGCGCATTGCTCGGCGCGGTGATTATCGGGACGCCCGCCGCGATGGTTTTGGGCGGCTTCTTCGCGATAATCGGTC
>CAMNLS010000147.1 GCA_946543495.1 uncultured Selenomonadales bacterium
CCTTGAAAAAAGCCTCCTTAGCGGCAAAGCGTGCGGCATAGGAGGCGGCGGAATTTTTCCCGCGACTTCCACAATAAGCTTGTTCAGTTTCCGTGAAGACGTTGTCTCTAAAAATTTTCTTTGCGACGGCTCGTCTAATGCGTTCAATCTCGATTATGTCCGTGCCAAGCCCGCTAATCATTTCGCAACCAAATCAACGTCGGACTTTGTATGAATTCCTTCGTTCGGATTGAAGGAAAGCGACCGCGCAATCAGAATTTCGACGCGGCGATTCTTCTGCTTATTCTCGGCGGTATCGTTCATGGCAATCGGGCGATATTCGCCGTAGCCAATCGCCGAAAAGCGAGCGGGATTAAGATTCGGATTGACTGAAAGCAAATACTTCATGAAGGTCATTGCACGAACCGAGCTAAGCTCCCAGTTCGATGGGAATTGCGCCGTGCTAATCGGGTCGGTGTCGGTGTGACCGCTGATTAAAACGCGTTCAGGAACCTGCGATAAGAGTCCCGCGACAATCGGACCTATGCGCTGTGATTCGGCGACAAGTTCAGCTGAACCAGACGGGAACAACGCCCGCTCCTTAATCCGAATCATCAAGCCTTCTTCCTCAAGTTGCGTCGACAACTCATCTTGCAAGTTGTTTTCGCGTATATACTCTTCTAGTTGCTGTTGCAAATCCTGAAGCTGTTGATTCTCTTGCAGATAGGCAGCGTTGCCTTGATCCTCCGAAGAAATAATTTCGCGTGTCATGCTGTTTGAAGGTCCTGCCTTGTCGAAGAACGAAGGACCACCCAAGTTGAAAGCCGCCGTGAACGCTTGCGCCATTTGTTGAAGTTTAGTTTGGTCGGTCTGCGAAATCGCGAACAGGCAGATAAACAACGCCAATAACAATGTCATCAAGTCGGAATAGGGAAGGAGCCAAGCTTCGCTGGCTTCTTCTTCGTGTTTCTTCGCGTGCTTTTTTTTCGCCAATTAAATCACTCCTTACTTGCTACTAACGCTCTCGCGTTCGCCCTGCGGAATGTAAATCATCAGCTTCGACTCAATCTGCGTGGGAGAATCGCCCGCCTGCAAAGAGAGGATGCCTTCCATAATCATGCGCTTATGACTAACTTCGTTTTCGGATTTAATCTTGAGCTTGTTAGCAAACGGGAGCCAAAGAACGTAGCCGGTAAAGATACCCAGAATCGTCGCAACGAACGCCGCCGCGATTGAGTGACCCAGCTTGTCAATATCGTTCAAGTTACCAAGTGCCGCGATAAGACCAACGACCGCGCCCAGAACGCCCAGCGTCGGAGCATAAGTTCCCGCTTGAGAGAATATAGAACGCATTTCGGCATGGCGTTGCTCCATGATTGTAAGTTCCGCGTCAAGAACGTCGCCGACGAATTCTGGATCCATGCCGTCAATGACCATGCTTAGTCCGTTCTTGAAGAATGGATCTTGAATGTCTTCGACTCGGCTTTCCAATGCTAGAATACCTTCACGGCGTGCAAGCTGTGAAAGCTCAACGAAAGTTTGCACCAGTTCGCCTCTGCTTTGTTCTTCACTGCCGCGCATTAGAAGTTTAAAGAGCGTCGGCACCTTCGACATCTGCTCCATTGTGAAAGCGTTAAACAAGCAAGCGATTGTTCCGCCGATGATTATCAAGAACGCGGCAGGGTTATTCAATGCGCTAAGCGGCGCACCCTTGAGAATCATACCGACGAAGACGGAAATAATTCCGCCTACAAGTCCTATTACTGTAGATTTTTCCAAAATCAGCAGCCTCCTCCTGGCTTTTGAATCGAAAACTTATTGACACAAAAAAATTCCGTTCGTGCCGAATCGTTAAGTTTCTGTTCAATGCTGAAAACAAAAATCCTGCCGCCGCAAAATTTTTTATTGCAATCGCCGCCATAAAATAAAGCTTGCTATCTTTTATCAATTCAACTAAAATCTGCGCAGAAAAATTTTGTACGAGGTTTAATCATGGAAGAGAAGAATTCAAGCGAAAATAAACGTACTCTATCGACGGCGATTGTTGGCGGCGTGATAATTGCTGTCCTTTTAATTTTGTCGACGCTGTGGATAAATCAACGCTCCGAAAGCGACACGAATCGGACAGTTCATTCCGTGAGCAAAATTTATCTTCGTGAGCTGACTGACCGCCGCGAACAAGTCATTCAAGCCCGATTGAAACGAACCGTCGATAGGATAGACTTAGCCGCCAAAAGTATATCGCCTAACGACTTGCAAAGCACTGGCAACTTGAGCGCGTTTCTCGGCAGAATGAAGAATTCTTGTGGTGTCGATAAGTTCGTCTTCGTCGATGTCAATGGCAAAGTCTTCACGCCCGAAGGCATCACGGATTCAAATGAATATCGCTTTGCTGATGAGAGTATCGCCACGCCGAAAATTTTTACTACTGATAAAACTGCCGTGATTCTTGTTCCCGTCGAGGGCGTGAACTTTCAGGGCGTGCCGATTAAAAATTGTCTTGCGCAAGTCGCGGTTGAAACTTTGCTCGCGGGAATTCTGATTGAGACAACGCCCGTCGAGATGACTTTCTTTAATATGTATCACATTGACGGCGAATCATTAACGGCAAACGTTCTCGGCAACGATACGGACAATGAAAATCTTTTTGCCGCGCTTGATAATGCCGTTTTCGAGGAAGGTTCTTCAAAGCGACAAGTCATTGATGATTTTAGGAATTCACAACGCGGAATAGTTTCGTTCACGTTAAACGGCAACGAAAAATCTTTTTTTTATCAGCCCGTCAAGGGAACGGATTGGATGCTGTCTTACCTTATTAATGAAGGAAAAATCGAAGAAGAAATCGACGCTGTGACTTCGGATATTCGTAGCCGCTCAACGATTCAAACGCTCTTAACGATAGTGGCAATGCTTATTCTGTTCGCATTGATAATTTCGCAAGCCCGCAAGAGTGCAACGCTCCTTCATCAAAAAAATCTAACGGAAGCCGAAGCCCGAATCAAGCAAGAGGAAATGGAAGAGAAGCTCCGCTTGCAAACGCAATTACTTTCGGAAGAACAAAAGCGTTTGCGGCAAAGTGAAATGATTCAGGCATTGGCGGCGGATTATCGGCTTGTCTATCATTTGAATCTTGATTCAGACGAGGCAACTTGTTATCGCGTCGACCCGCTGTTAAGTAAGCAACTCAATCGCAAGCAAAGTGACGTTGTGAAGTTCCAAGCGGCGATGAAGACTTACGCAAAGGAATTTGTTATCCCGACTGACCGCGAGGAGCTATTGAACTTTATTAAGCCGGCGAACATTCGCGCCCGCCTTGCTAACGAGGAAATAATTTCTCATCGCTACATGTTGATGCATTACGGCGAAGAACATTTCATGATGATTCGCATTGCGCGGATTGACGACGGGATTCACGCAGTTGGCGTCGGCTTCGCTAACGTCGACGAAGAGACCCGCGAATCATTAGCACGCAACCAGGCATTATCGGACGCCCTGGCACAAGCTCAACACGCTAACGCCTCTAAGACGACCTTCCTTTCCAACATGAGCCACGATATCCGAACGCCCATGAACGCTATCATCGGCTTTACGACTATGGCATTGCGTCACTTTGAAAATCGCGGGCAAGTCAAGGATTCGTTGGAAAAAGTTTTGTCGTCGAGTAATCATCTGCTAGGCTTGATAAACGATATACTAGACATGAGCCGCATTGAGTCGGGGCGCGTCGAAGTCGCCGAGCAAGAGTGCAACCTCTCCGACCTTATCCACA
>CAMNLS010000148.1 GCA_946543495.1 uncultured Selenomonadales bacterium
TCAGATTTTTTCCGCTGTAGGTGCCCATAACGATATTGCTGTTGCCAATGTCAATCACTAAAAGCAAGTTCTCAACTCCTTAAGCTTTGCTCGTGTCCACAAAGATAAAAGTGGTCGACTCTGTTAAACAGACAATGTCGAGCCACTCTTTAATATATACTCGTCGTTCTTCATCGCGACCGTCAAAAAATTTCACCTCAACCGTCTAGGACTACGGAGTATTGATTCGATAAAAGCTAACCCGTCTTCCGATATGTTCGGCTTCTTTACATCCCCCGCCGCTGACGACTTATTAATCTCGCTGATAACGGAGAAGTCTCTCGTGTCCGTCATGATTATAACTGGAATTTTACGTAGTTTGGCGTTACTATCGATAAGCGACAAAAATTTCAATCCGTTGACAAACGGCATATCTAAACTTACAAGCACCAAATCCGCGCCGTTCTGCTCCAAAATCTTCATGCCCTCTGCCGCGCTTTGAGCCGTGCTTATTTGGCAAGGGAAACGATTCTTAAGCGTCTCCCTTTCTTGTCGCAGATCAAAGATATCATCGTCGATTAGCACGATATCGAAATATGTTTTTTGTTTCGGGGTTTCAGCTGGTGCATCTTCATTAATGTTTAGCAATTTGTTGACACGCCCGATAAGGTCTGCGGGTGCGCAAGGTTTTGTAACATAATCTTGCACGCCAAGCGAAAAGACCGTTTCCACGATCTCCCGTTGCGTCGAACCTGACATCATCATTACGGGCAAATCTTTAAAGCGTTTATCATCGCGAATACGTCGCAACATGTCCACACCATTATAATCGGCGTCCAAGACGACAAGACTTATCTCGTGGCTCAGGAGGATATTAATTGCTATAAGAAGATTGCTTGCCGAAAAAATTTTATAATCGGGCAAGTTTCGTTCCAAAATGATTTTGGTTAGGCTTAAGTTACGTTCGTCGCTGTTGATAATCAAAATCGAATTTTCGCCTCTGCCTGCGGCTACTCGCCTTAAAGCGTTGGTTTTAAGACTTTCCATACGCTCGCCCTGAACTTTTGCCCGTTCACGAAATTTTTCAAGACAAGCTTCGCAGTACAAGCCGCCCTTTATAGGTCGTCCACAACCTGCACAAGGTCGCCCACCGACCAACTTGCTTCGAATTTCTGAAGCTCCTTTTCTTACCATTTCAGCCTCCTAACCTCCTCTAGAAACATTGAGACTGTTTTTTTCTCTAGTTTACTAAAATTCTTCAACATGTCAATAAAAAAATCCGACGCAACCTTTTGCGCCGGAATTAATCAATATATACGTTTAACTTTTCTCAGTCCAAATCAGAAGCTTTGCCTTTATATTGCGGCTGACGTTTTTCCAAGAACGAATTGATACCTTCCTTATAATCATCGCTTTTGAATACGCGAGAGCGGTAGGCGTTTATTCGCTCAAAATTCTCCGCACTTATAACCGTTGAAGCACGGCTCAGAATTCGGAACTGTCTCTTAATTGCACTTATCGACAGAATGCTGTTGCGACGTAAGGGATTTAAGAAGTGTTCCTCAAGCATATGGTCAAGATAGTCTTCTTCAGCAACGTGATTGATAAGTCCCACGTTAAGCGCGTCATCCGCCGTAATAGGTCTTCCTAAGAAGAACATTTCGCGAGCTTTATTCATGCCAAGCTGATTTATAAAGTGCAGAATGCCCGATGCATTGTAGGGAATTCCAATCTTAGCGGGAGTTATAGAGAAAGTCGCATTTTTGGAACTGACAATCATGTCACACGATAAGCACAGGTCACAAGCTCCGCCCCAAACGGTACCATTTACACAGGCGATAACGGGAATTGGCGTATCCTGTATCTTGCGCAACAACTGTTCCATAGGAACGTAAAACGACAATGGATCTCTACCGTCCTGCGGCAATTCGTGAATGTCATGCCCTGCACTCCATACGCCACGTCTTGTCTGTGCTTTAATCACGATACCGACGCATTCATTGGAGTAGCCATATTTCAGTGCGTCAATAAGTTCATTGCACATATCTTCACTCAGGCAATTTAAGTGCTCCGCGTCTTGCATTTCCACGTAACAAATACGATCATTAATAACAGTGTTTACTAACATTTTTATACCTTCTTATTACGTGGCTTAAATTTTAGCTATTGATAAGTTTCTGGTAAAGTTCAATATATTCGTGTGCCGAGTTCTTCCAGCTGTAATCGCTGTTCATGGCGTTTGTGAAAATTTGTTGCCAAACTTCAAATTGCGCATAAGTCGACAGTGCACGTTTTAGAGCATACATCATCTCATGGGCGTTATAGTTCGAGAATACAAAGCCGTTACCTTGTCTGGTGTACTTGTCGTATTGCTGAACGGTATCTTTCAAGCCGCCGGTTTCGCGAACGACAGGAGCCGCGCCATAACGCATGGCGATAAGCTGACCAATGCCGCAGGGTTCATAGTTAGAAGGCATAAGGAAAATATCGGACGACGCATAAATTCTCTGCGCCAATTCGTTGGAGAAGTAGATATTAGCCGATACTTTCTGCGGATAACGCCATGCTAAGCCTTTGAACCAATCTTCATAAACTTTATCGCCAGTGCCGAGCAATACGAATTGGAAATCTTCATGCTGAAGGAGTTCGTCCATCATGCGAACAACGAGGTCGAGACCCTTAGCCGCAACCAGACGAGTAACCATCGACACAATCGGAATCTTTCTGCCCTTCGGAAGGTTCAACAGCTCTTGAAGTTTTTCTTTATTTGCGCACTTCTTATCGAACGCAGCGTAAGAATCGGAAGCGTCATAGTTAACGAACAAGTTTTTATCGGTCGCGGGATTAAAGACGGTGTAGTCAATGCCGTTGACGATACCATACAAATCATCTTTGCGGCTACGGAGAAGCCCGTCGAGGTGTTCGCCAAAGTATTCGTATTGAATTTCCTGTGCATAAGTTTTGCTAACAGTCGAGACGTAATCGGCGTAGATAATGCCGCCCTTCATGAAGTTGACAGCATCATAGAATTCAAGGTCGCCGTTGTTGAAATATTTCCAATCGAGACCGAGCACGTCGCTCATAATATCTTTAGTGAAGACGCCTTGATACTTCAAGTTGTGAATGGTGTAGATAGTCTTGATTTTCTCGTAACGTTCATCGCCTTGATGCTCAAGCTTTAAGAGGACAGGAACCAAACCGGCATGCCAGTCATTAGCATTGATGACATCGGGGAAGAAATCAAGCGCGGGCAGGCAATTCAATACGGCGCGGCAGAAGAAGGAATATCTTTCGGCGTCGTCGTCGTAGCCGTAGAGCCCTTCGCGAGCGAAATATTCTTCATTGTCGACGAAATAATAAGTCACGCCGTCAAGCTCATATTTGTCAATGCCGACGTACTTCGTGCGCCAAGAAACGGGAATCGTTCCGTCGTAAACATGTTCCATGCCTTCGCGGTATTTCTCAGGAATCTTGTTGACGAACTTCGGGAGAATAACGCGAACATCAACGCCCTGCTCCTTAAGAGCTTTGGGGAGTGAACCTGCTACATCGGCGAGACCACCAGTTTTTACGAACGGAACCGCTTCCGACGCCACATAAAGAACTTTCATATTAAAAACTCCCTCCTGTTATCTCTTGTTATTGGGAAAAAATTTTTTCGATTAATCGTTCGCCGCGTGCTTAAGGTAAAGCGTTGCTAGCGGCGGGATCGTCACTCTGATTGAGTGACTGCGATTGTGATACG
>CAMNLS010000149.1 GCA_946543495.1 uncultured Selenomonadales bacterium
CGGCATTAAATCATTCGTCGAACACCTTAACCGCAAGAAGGTCGCCATTAATCCCACGCCAATATATTTCAACGGGCGCAAGGACGATGCTGTTGTCGAAGTCGCCATGCAATACACCGACGCTTATCAGGAAAATATTTTCAGCTACGTAAATAACATCAACACCGAAGAAGGCGGCATGCACTTAGCCGGCTTCAAGAGTGCGCTAACGAAGGTTGCTAACGAATTTGCTAAACGCCACAACCTTTTAAAGAACAACGACAGCACATTGAGCGGCGAAGACGTTCGCGAAGGTTTGACGGCGGTCATCAGCGTTAAACTTCACAATCCGCAATTTGAAGGACAGACTAAGACTAAGCTTGGCAACGTGGAGATTCGGTCGCTGGTTAGCGCCGTCGTCAACGAGAGCTTAAGCGAATTCTTCGAGGAGAACCCCGCGATAACTAAGCAGATACTTGAAAAGGCAGTAATGGCGGCGCGTGCTCGTGAGGCGGCGCGCAAGGCTCGCGAACTTACACGACGCAAAAACGCTTTGGAAGTCTCTTCACTGCCCGGCAAGCTTGCTGATTGTTCCGTCAAAGACCCGGACAAGGCAGAGATTTATATCGTCGAGGGCGACAGCGCAGGCGGCTCGGCTAAGCAAGGGCGCGACAGACGCTTTCAAGCTATCTTGCCTCTGCGCGGAAAGATTCTCAACGTCGAGAAGGCTCGCCTTGATAAAATCTTCGCCAACGCTGAGATTCGCACGATGATAACGGCGTTCGGCACGGGCATTAGCGAAGACTTCGACTTGAGCAAGCGACGCTACGGCAAGATTATAATCATGACGGATGCGGACGTTGACGGCGCACACATTCGGACGTTGCTATTGACGTTCTTTTATCGATACATGAAGCCGCTTGTTGAACATGGACACGTTTACATTGCTCAGCCGCCGCTTTATCAGATTCGCAAAGGCAAGCAACACTGGTACACCTACAGCGACGACGAACTTGCCAAAAAGCTTGACGAGGTCGGGCGCGACGGTGCAACGGTTCAACGCTATAAAGGTCTTGGCGAAATGAATCCCGAACAGCTTTGGGAAACGACTATGGATCCTATGACGCGAACAATGCTCCGCGTCGAAGTCAATGACGCAATCGAGGCGGACGAACTCTTTACAATCCTCATGGGCGACCAAGTTGCGCCGCGACGTCAATTCATTGAAGAGAACGCACGACTTGTTAAGAACTTAGACATTTAATCACGCTTGCAATAAAAAAGACTCCCGCCAATGGCGACGGGAGTTTTTTTTAGTCGATTGTAATTAGTCTTCGTCAAAGGACGTGTGCGCCCTGCGTTGATACTTCGTGTGATAGTGGACGATATAAATTCCTTTGCCCATGATGTGACGAATGTCATCGAGGTAGCAGAACTGGCGCGTCTTCGGATAAACGAGAATATCGCCTTCCAAAATATCTTGGTCGTCATTAATGATAAGCGTACTCGGCTCGGTTTCGCTGAAGTAAGCGTCAACCAACGGTTCGATAACACGATTATCGCGCACGGGCACGAAAACATTCGGCTTGAGCTTGGAAGCCCCCTCGAAGTATTGATCTAAAACTATTTTTAAATTGGCGTCCATGATGTTGCCTCCTTTCATGCTGATTTTATATAAATGCATTGTGACTGTCAAACAAAAAAATCTCCGCGACGTTGCAGAGATTTTTTCATTGAGTAGCTATTAGCAAGAACTTTATTTTTTTTGTGAGCCAATCATCGACTGAGAAGCCGAACAAGAATTCTACGTCGGGGGCGCGATTTCTCAAGAGATGGAAAAGTTTTTGTGCGTCCGCTAAAGAAAATTTTTCTTTGGGAGCCGTCACGTTGAATAAAATTTTTTTTGTCTCCTTGAAGTTGATTTGTTCAAGAGCACGTTTAGCAGCTAATACAACCGAATTTCTTGCCTCGGTGTAGCTGATAATCGCCGATGAATTTTTCACGAACTCAACAAGCGTTTTAAAATCAAGCTTCGGATAGCCAGGCAAATTTATTACCTCGATAAAATTTTCGACAATGTTGGCGGCATTGGAACCAAAATCTTCGCTTGGTAACTTTATTACCGCATCGAAGATAATTTCGTCTTCAGCGTCTTGAAAATCTCCGCCCGCAATCAAAATTATCGGCGTGCCGGCTTTCTTAGCGCAGTGAGTAGCAATAGAAACTACTTTAATATTTTCCCAGACTTCATCCACCACCGCGAAGACTATATCAGTGCCACGCAGACTACGAACTAAAATTCTTTCGTCAGCCATGTCAAGTAAGCGAAACTTATGAGCTGCCTTGCAAGCTACCAAGTTATATATGTCTTGCCTATCAACTGCCAGATAACTCACGCCTGATAAATTTTTTTCTAGCATACAATTAATAGCCGCAAGCCCGCCAGAAAGTTCGCCGTCGCTTGCCGTGTTTATGCCGAGAACCTTAATCTTTATAAACCTGTTTTCAAAGCTACTCCCCAGCACGGAAGTTCATCTCCTATTTCGTAAAAAGTCGGGAATGATATTTTGAAAAGGATTGTTTGAATTATTGGAGGGCGGCTCTGGTTTGGGTGGGGCTTGTCTGTTATAAGGCGGCGGCTCTTGTTGATTAGACGGCGATTGACCGAATGGCGATTGATTGAATGGTTGCTGATTCTGTGGAGGATAAAATTTTGTTGCGGGGATTTCTTTTTCGTCGGATTCTGCCTCGTCGCCGAAACGTGTTGCGATTATCGTAACGACGATTGTATCACCAAGTGAATCATCGACGCTGACGCCCCAAATAATTTCTGCGTCGGGGTGCGCCGCCTCTTGAACAGTTGTTGACGCCTCGTTGACTTGAATCATCGACAGCGAATCTGTCGCGCCCATGAAGTTTAGGAGAATTCCGCGTGCACTATCGACGCTTGTTTCAAGGAGCGGTGAGGCAATAGCCTTCTTGACAGCCTCGACAGCGGCATTGTCGCCGGACGCTTCGCCTACGCCCATGAGAGCTGCACCCGCATTGCTCATAATTGATTGAACGTCCGCAAAGTCCAAATTAATGACGCCGGGCACTGCGATTAAATCTGATATGCCTTTGACGCCTTGACGCAAAATATCATCGGCGATAACGAAAGCCTTTGTCATCGGCGTTTTCTTGTCGACGACTTGTAACAGTCTGTCATTCGGAATAGTTATAATCGCGTCGACGTTCTTTTTAAGTTTCTCAATGCCAATGTCAGCATTTTTCTTACGTTTAGGACCTTCAAAGCCGAACGGGCGAGTAACAACAGCGACGGTTAGCGCGTTTACTTCGCGAGCACACTCAGCCACAATCGGAGCCGCACCCGTGCCCGTGCCGCCTCCCATACCTGCTGTTATAAACACCATGTCTGAACCGCGCAGAGCTTCCAAAATATCATTGCGACTTTCTTGAGCGGCGCGTTCGCCGACATCAGGACGAGCCCCCGCACCAAGTCCTCGCGTAAGCTTTTCGCCGATTTGCATTCTCTTTGGCGACTTGCTCATTAGCAACGCTTGCGAATCTGTGTTTACCGCAATGAACTCTACGCCTTCCAAACCGGATTCAATCATTCTGTTTACGGCATTTGAGCCGCCGCCGCCTATCCCAATTACTTTTATCTTCGCGAACTGGTCTAATGTGTTCTCGTCGAAGTCAAACATCTGCTTTCCCCTCCGTGAAAATTTT
>CAMNLS010000150.1 GCA_946543495.1 uncultured Selenomonadales bacterium
TAATCGGACCGAACGGCGCAGGCAAGACGACGGCTTTTAACTTGATAACGGGCGTTTATAAGCCGACGACGGGCGAAATAACCTTCGACGGCAAATCCCTTGTCGGGCTTAAGCCTTACGAAATTACGCAACGCGGCATCGCCCGCACGTTTCAGAATATCCGCCTGTTCAGTGAACTTAGCGTCCTGGATAACGTCAAGATAGCTTATCATTGCCACGTTAAGTATGGACTATTGGAAACGGTCTTGCGTATCGGTCGCTACTTCGGCGAGGAAAAATCTATTGAGGAAGAAGCTCTTAAACTGCTGAAGATTTTCAAGCTCGACGAACACGCGCACGAAGTCGCAAAGAATCTTCCCTACGGTGCACAACGCCGCTTGGAGATTGCCCGCGCCCTTGCCGCCAAACCGAAACTCCTACTCCTTGACGAGCCAGCCGCCGGCATGAATCCTCAAGAGACGCAAGAGCTTATGGAAATGATTCGTTGGATTCGCAAGCAGTTCGGGCTGACGGTTTTGCTTATCGAACACGACATGGCTTTGGTCATGGGCATTTGTGAGCGGATTTATGTCCTTGAATACGGAATGATTATCGCCGACGGCACGCCCGCCGACATTCAGAATGACCCCGAAGTTATTCGCGCATATCTTGGAGCGGAGGCAATTAATTAATGGTTAGAAGATTTTTAAGCGCGTGGCTGTTCGCGTGTTTACTTGTATTCGCGCAAGTAGTTTCGGCGGCTGACTTGGACGCAGTAAAAAATATTTCAGCGAAATACTACGCCCACGCGCAAGAGGTTGCTAAGCATTTCGTGGAGCTTAGGACTTACAGCGACCACGGCATTCATCACGCGGCACTTGTCGCCGTCAAGTCACAAGAAGCGGCGGACGCTATCGAAGCGGCGAACTTCGGCAACGTGTATTATTCGTCGATTGACAGACGCGAGCTTGAGATTGCGGCTTACATGCACGATACCGGCATGGACGGCGGAGCTTTTAAGACTTACGCCGACGGCAACGCTCTTCGCAAAGACCATTCGTTGAACTCGGCAATTCACGTTCTGGAGAACCGCGAGGCGATAGCGGCTTTGGGCGTCAATGTCGATAGCGTCGCGCTTGATTGCATGGGGCACAGCAAAAGTTGTTCGGGCGTCCGCGATTTGACCAGCCACGAACAATGGACGGATTGTTTTAATCGCATTGATGCCGCTGTTGAGCTTTACAATAAAAAATTCCCAGCCGCGCAGATTTACTTCGATAAGTCGACGTGGACGACGGGCGAAACTTATTCAAACGGCGTTTACAAGTTCAATCGCGAGACTTTAGCACAAAGTGCGGCAACCATTGCGGCTTTGAGACTCGGCGACGCTAATAGAGAGGCGGCTCAATTCCCTTACACTCAAGGCGGCGAGACTATCGAGGTCGATTTTGATTCATACGTCACGCCTGCTAAGGATTGGCACGCTGAAATTGCTAAGGCAAAAATTTTTATCGTCGACAGTAAAGGCACGCGGACTTCTCTTTTAACTCAAGGTGTCGACACTGCAGGCTTTGGACGAATGTACATGTCGGGCGAAGGCAACCTTTCTATGTCGTGCGAATTCAATCCAGAGACTCAAAACTTGCGCGAGGTCTTTGAAATTCATCACGGCAAGTCTTTTCCACTGTCAACGCAGAATTGCATTGAGGAGCGGCTCGGCGAACTCGACACCATGAAGAAATTTCCCGTCGAAGCTCACATAAAAATTCTCGGCGACTACTCTAAGCTTGACAAGAAAAAAATTTCCCGCATGTACAGCCGCTATTGCCGCGACGCTCAACGCAAACATCGATTCCCCGTGACTTTTGAAATTTAATAGGCTCAAAAATTTTTCCCGTCAATGTGGCGGGATTTTTTTTGCCCAAATAAAAAATTATCATTTATGATAATTTCTCAATCTGACCTCTAAATCACCCCAAAAATCGGGGCGTTTTTTTTATGCCCTGAAAAACCACGTCATAACGCCATTTTTTCAACCCTAAAATTATATTTAAATAGAATTTCCATTTTGCCCCTAAAAATCACTCCTCAAAATCATTTTTGAAGCTCAAAAACAGTTTTCAGACCTCCGAAATCAGTTTCACAGCTCCGAAATCAGTTTCACAGCTCTGAAATCAGTTTCAAAGCTCTGAAATCAGTTTCAAGCCTCAAAAATTAGTTTCAAGCCTCCGAAATCAGCGTTAAAAGTCCATTCAACACCTCAAAAGCAATTTCAAAGCTCAAATCATCGTTCAAAGCCCGTTCAAAGATAAAAAACCAGTTCCAAGCCGTAAAATTACTCTAGATATAAAAATTTTTAATAAAAAGCTTGACAAATTGGCATTGATGAGGGGATAATACGCGGGAAAGTATTTGTTCCTTGGGTTTGTAAACTGAAAGGTTGTCTGCTTGGAAAAAATTTTGTCGATGTCGGTTCGTTTTTAGTTAGGAGGGAGTTTTTATGGCTGAAATCTATAATGAAGAGTCCAATACGCTGTTATCAGACACGAGTGGCAACAATGAAATTGATAATGACGGCTCAAATGTCACAATCGACGCGGGTGCAGGCAATGATTACGTTAATGTCATCATAACATCTAACACAGGCAATAACACCGTTGAAAGTTATAGCGATAACGTCAAAATAACCACCGGCGTGGGAAATGATTCCGTTTATAATGAAGGCTCTAGAGTCACAATAAACACCGGCGAAGGCGATGATACCGTTTATAATGTATATTATGGCAACATCATAAACGCTGGGGCTGGCAATGATTCCGTTTATAATTCTTCAAATGGCTCACATGCCGAAATCGACGGCGGTTCTGGCAATGATTCAATTCGTAATTATGCAGAAGACGTCACAATCAGCGGAGGCGACGGAAATGATTCGATTCGTAATTCTGCCGCAGAAGTAACAATCAATGGCGGCGACGGAAACGATTCGATTATAAATTCTGCCTCAAATGTCGAAATAAACGGCGGAAACGGTGACGACATTATCAATTTGACCGGTGGCGCTAACAATTCTGCCTCACTCGTCACAATCAACGGCGGATTTGGCAATGACACTATCAATTTGACCGGTGGAAATGATTTAACTGTCGATGTTTTGAACGGAAATGACGTTATCAACGTTTCAGACGGTGTCAGAGTGGTAATTGAGAACTTTAACACTGGCGACGAGATAAATCTTATGACGGCGGCTACTCTCACGGCTATAGATGATGGAGTAAAAGCTGGAGACGTTACAATCGCTGGCGTAAACAGTATAGCGACGATTAATAATTTCTGGGATAGTTCTGACGGTAGTTTGACGTATAATCAAGAGACGATAGCCGGTGCGACGATTGACGGCGCGAAAATAACCCACGTAGATAGCGGCGAAGAGATTTTGTTCACATTGAGCGGCATAAAGACGACAAAGGGAATCACAGTAAAAAATAAGGTCGTAACTTTGACTGAATCGAATTTAAACGGCGAAAATGTCACATTGACGGGCGACGGTTATACTTTAGCCCTCGATAAAGACTATTCCGCGAAGACAATTCCTGAAGGTTTCGACGGTTTAACTTACAAATCAGCGGGAAATAC
>CAMNLS010000151.1 GCA_946543495.1 uncultured Selenomonadales bacterium
CGGCACGGCTTAGCATGAAGAAGCGGTTAGCTTGGTTTGAACTCAACGACCGCAATGACGAATTTGACGACGGCATTTTAAAGTATCGCGACGCACGGCAGAAGGTTTATCAGCCGCCCGCGCCCGTCGAGGAAAAAATATTTCAAGCACTGATGAAGAATCTTTTCCAACCGAATGGAGGCGACGTGGAGACTTTCCTAACGTGCCGCGCAGTCAGCCCGACGAAGTTTTTTGAGGAGGCGTCCCTTGCCGCCGTGTTGAAGTCTTTGGACAAGATGACTTTATCGGACGCGCAACTTTTAATCCGAGAACTGCCAAAGCTCCTGCGCCTGCCCTATCCCGTCGTTCGTGAGCTTAAAGCGGAAATGATTCGACGCACGCCGCAGATTATGTACGACCTGCATTTAAAAGGGCTGTGGCGGGATTACGTCGAACTTGATTGCATTCGTGACTTGCTAAAGGAGGAATTAGATTGACGGAAGGAAAAATTTTCGAGCAGGACGACAAGAACTATCTGCCCGTGTTCAAGCGTTATAAAATCGTCTTGGAGCGCGGCGAGGGCGCGTATCTTTATGACATAAACGGCAAGCGGTATATCGACTTCCTAGCGGGCATTGCGGTAAATGTTTTGGGTCATAACTATCCGCCGCTGGTTAAAGCAATAGCCGAGCAAGCCGCCAAAGTCATTCACGTGAGCAACCTTTACTACACCGAGCCGCAAGCAACCGCCGCCGCAAAACTCGTCAAGCTAAGCGGATTGGATAGGGCGTTCTTTGCGAATTCGGGCGCGGAGGCTAACGAGGGCGCAATCAAAATCGCTCGCAAATTCGCTAAGAACATTTCCAAGGACAAGACGCAGATAATCACGGCGTGGAATAGCTTTCACGGGCGGACACTTGCGACTTTAACGGCGACGGGTCAGCCGCACTATCACGAGGGACTTGAGCCTTTGCCCGCAGACTTTGATTACGTTCACTTCAACGACGCGGACGAACTCGCCGAAAAGATTTCCGATAAAACTTGCGCGGTTATGTTGGAAACGATTCAGGGCGAAGGCGGCGTTTATCCTCCGAAGGGCGATTACCTTAAACGAGTCCGCGAGCTTTGCGATAAACATGGCGCGCTTTTGATACTCGATGAAATTCAATCGGGCATTGGGCGCAGTGGAAAGTTCTTTGCTTACGAGAAATACGGCATTAAGCCCGATATTGTCACTTTGGCTAAGGGTTTGGCGGGCGGCGTTCCGATTGGCGCGTTCATTTGCACGGAAGAAGTTGCTAAAGCCTTTAAGCCTGGCGACCACGGCACGACCTTTGGCGGCAATCCTCTGGCATGTGCGGCGGCTAATGTCGTTCTTGATACCGTTCCGAACGAAAAGTTTTTGGCGCACGTCGAGGAGGTCGGCGCATACTTCAAAGATAAACTTATCGGCTTGCAAAAGAAATATCCCGCGCAGATTAAAGAGATTCGCGGCGAAGGTCTGATACTCGGTGCACAACTCGACAAGCCTAAACATTCGGGCGTAGAAATCGTCAACGAGTGCATGAAGCGCGGCGCGATTATCAACTGCACAGTCGATACAGTTCTTAGGTTCATTCCGCCGCTTATAATCACCCGTGAGCAAGTCGACGAGGTGATTAAAATTCTGGATAGCGTCTTGGGGGATTGAGCAATGGTTGATAAAGACCTGTTCCTTTACAATTTGGCAGTAGTCGCGATTATGAAGTGCGAAGGACCTTACCTCAAGGAGTGGCTGGATTATCATTTAGCGGCGGGCGTCGACCATTTCTATATATACGACAACGAAAGCCCCGACAATCAAGCCGAGGTCGCCGCGCCTTATGTGGAAGCAGGACTTGTTGATTATTTTCCGTGGCCTGGCGAGGCAATGCAGACAGTTGCTTATAATGATGCGCTTAAGAAATTTAAGTTTCAGTGCCGCTACATGGCGTTCATTGACGGCGACGAGTTCATTTATCCTAAGGCGGGTCAAAGCATCGCCGAGGTCGTCGACGAAATTTTATCGCACGATGATAAAGCGGCGGGCTTAGCGATTCATTGGAATCCTTTTGATTCAAACGGACAAGAAAAAGCGGATTACTCGCGCCCCGTATTGGAGAGATTTACGCGTTGTCCTAAAAATATTCATCCTTGCATAAAAACTATTGCCAATCCGCGCAAGATAGGATTCTTTAAACCAACTCAAGTGCACACAGCAGGATTTTTTAGGGGCTTTTTCTGTGTAGATGAGAATTTAAATCCTGTCTATAATTTCAAGCCGATTCCAGCAACGGCAGATAAAATCGTCCTTAATCATTATCACTGCAAATCGCTTGAGGAGTATATTGTCAAAATCAAACGTGGTGACGCTGTCTTTCCTGACCAAGAGCTTCGTTCAGTAGATAAATTTCATCAAGCACAAATCAACAAAGGAAATTATGAGGACGGCATCATAAAATATCGCGACGCACGGTTGAAAATTTATCAGCCACCAAAGCCGCGTTCTAACGATGACTTGATAAAGGTTCTGGAGAAAAATTTACCTTCGGAGGCACCGCCAGATTTTTACGCAGGCAAAATGGAAACGTTCCTTACATGTCGCGCAATCGCCTCGTATCTTCAAACAAAGCTATCAGATAATAAAATCGCAAAGTTCTACGAAGAAGTTTCTCTTAATGCGGCTCTTAAAGCGTTCGTAGCCTCGGCAAGCATGGCGGACAGAGAACTTTTCATTATGGAATTGCCGACCCTCCTGCGTCTACCATACGCTTATCTTAAACTGGAGCATATCAAGGAACTTTTCAAGGGCGCGACAGATTTTATTAAAGGACAAGGCAATATTACGCCGCAAGAACTAGAATCTATTAATTTATCTACAAATCTCACGTTGAAATAAACTTTAGGAGGATGATATTTTGTTAAAGGGCAAAGATTTACTTTCGATTCACGACTTGAGCCGCGACGAGGTCGAAGAGATTATCGATTGCGCGGCTAAGCTTAAAGTTATGCAGAAATCCGGCGTTGAACATAAACTTTTGGCGGGCAAGACGCTCGGCATGATATTTGAAAAGTCATCGACGCGGACGCGGGTATCATTCGAGGTCGGGATATTCCAACTCGGCGGCACGGGCTTATTCCTGTCGAGTAAAGACCTGCAACTTGGACGCGGCGAACCGATTAAAGATACCGCACGAGTTTTGGCACGTTACCTTGACGGGATTATGATTCGCACGTTCAAGCAGTCTGAAGTCGAGGAGCTTGCCAAATACGCCGATATTCCGGTTATCAACGGCTTAACCGATTTGCTCCACCCCTGTCAAGTGTTGACGGACTTGCTGACGATTCGCGAGCACAAAGGCAAGAATTTCCGCGCTTTGAAGATGGCTTACGTCGGCGACGGCAATAATATGACGAATTCTTATCTTTACGGCGCGGCTAAGGTCGGAATGACTTTGACGGTCGCTACGCCCGCCGATTATCGCCCGAATCAAAAAGTTTACGAGACTGCACTTAACGACGCTGAAGAGACTGGCGCAA
>CAMNLS010000152.1 GCA_946543495.1 uncultured Selenomonadales bacterium
CCGAATTGCCCGAACGTAGCTAAATCCTTGCGAATTTGTTCCGGAGTGATGTCGAGCCGCCTTCCTAGCTCATCAGAAGAAATTATCGGTAGTTTTTCCTCTTCGACCAAGCGTAACGTCCTAAAGTACAGCGGCAATCTGTCAATCGTCGCCTGTGAAATCATTTTCTTCAACTGCCTTGCCCCCTTTTAGTTTTTAATCTTCTCAATCGCCATTGCCAATGCACCCAGCAACCACATTAGCATTGAACTTGGGATATTGAAAAGCAAATCGTCCGTGAAACCATTTAATGCCATTGACAGGAACGCCAGCCCGATTCCCAGCTTGAACCCATCAAGAAATTTTTTGTCGTCAATGTTCGTTGCGTTGTCCCAATCAATTTCTTCTTTCTTAGCCTCAAGCGCATCATCAATCTTAATAATCTTCGCGGAAATATTTTCGCCGCCCACAGAAATATTTTCAACAGAGGCAACGCGTTCATCGTCCGCAAACTTTTGGCGCGTGTGTTCGCTCCAATTCATTTCCTCATGATGAATAAGCTGCTTCGTCTTCTTACCTTTGGGCGGTTTCTTCCTGCTGAACAACTTCAAAACTCCATCAGCGAAGTCAGAAAGCTTTTCATTTATCAAAGTCGCAAGCTCCTGCAAGAATTCATTCGACGAAAAAATTTTCTCGATTCGTTCACTGAGCCACTTCTCCGCGCTGTGCTGACTCACTCCTAACGAAACAAACATTGTCCCGAAGAAATACCAGAAGAACGCCAACGCACCGACGATGCCAACTTCCGCCGCGTAGTTAAGATAGATGTTGTGCGCGTGATAGATGATTATATCCGAGTCGGCGACGTAGTAATTGTATTGCGGATAAACGTATTGATAAGCACCCCAGCCAATACCCGTGAACGGGTGGTCGCTAATCATTGCAGAGGTACTAACCCAAATGCCGACGCGCACGCCCTCCGACGAATCACTCATGCTGAACGCCGATAAAATTCTGTTCGTGAAGGTCGTATCGCTGTAAGCAACCAGCCCAGTAATCGCCGCAAACAAAATTAAAATTCTCAAATCCTTCCACACGCCGTAGACCGCAAAGACAACCGCTATCGCAATGAATGCCCCGCGCGAATAAGTCATCACTAAGCAAAGGGCAAGCAAGCCTATCGCGATGATTAAAATTATTTTCTGCGCCCGCCGCTCCGCCTTAGTCAAAAATCCCAACGCCAAGCAGATAAACACATCAAGATAACCCGCCAACACGTTTGGATTCTCCAGCGTCGAGAAAACTCTCTTCCGTAGTTCGGGGAAGGCTTCAGGGTCTGTCCACTTAACGTCAGCCACGTCCACACCGAAGACGAATTGGAAGAACCCCCACAACACGACCAGTACTGCCGACGCGCTAAGGGCTTGAGCTACCATTTTGACTTGCTCCGACGTTTGGATTGTTTGACCGACGATTAAATAAGTTAAGGCGTAAATGCCGACCAGCGAGCAATAATTATAAATTAAATCAAAGCTCCGCGCCGACGACGTGAAGACGCTTACCGCTCCAATTAGCAAAAAGATTGTAACTGGCACGTCGAAGGGCAAGCTACGCATTTTGTAATGTGAATCAATTCGACTGTGCAGGAACCAAGCTATCACGCCGAACACGACTGCCGTAGATGCCACAGCCGGCGAGAGCGCGAGGAAGAATGCTTCCGTCAATATTGCATAAAGCGTCCAGTCTTCCAGATTCTTTATTCGCCGCCTTCGTGCAAAGACGCTTACTCTATCCAATTCCCCGCCTCCCTTCTCAAGCAATAACAAACTTTCTGACCGCGCCGATTAAGTACAATGAACCCGCGATAATCTTCACGTCGCCAGAAGAATTCATCAGCCGTTCGACCGCCGCAAAGTTATCTTCGACTGCCACGCACTCGACTCCGCATTTCCTTAGACATTTGCACAAAGTTTCAGTATCGGCGGCGCGTTCAGAGTCGGGCGGCGTGACAATAACCAAATCATCTGCGCGGAACAAAATTTTAATCATGGCGTCGAAGTCCTTATCCTTTAGAGCACCGAACAGCCAAGACCTTTTGCCGCGTGGAAAGTTTTTATCTAAGCTTTGACGTAGAGCCGCCGCGCCGTGAGGATTATGCGCCCCGTCAATCACGACAACGCCCGCCGCAGTCTCAATGACTTCAAAGCGTCCAGCCCACTCCACGCGAGCTAAACTCGCCTCAATCGCCGCGCCGTCAATGCCGAGAACTTGAGCCGCCTTAATCGCAATCGCCGCGTTCAGCTGTTGATAATCGCCGCGCAGATTGACTTTGACATTGGCGGGAGCTGTGACCTCATACAGCGTTGAATTCTTTTCCTTAGCAACGGCGCGTATAATCTCAAGCGGCTTGCCAGTCGCGCCTGTAATCGTCGGAACGTTCGCCTTGATAATGCCGGCTTTGTTGCGTGCTATGTTATCCAAGTCGCCCAAAATATTTTCGTGGTCGCGGGCAACGTTCGTTATAATCGACAATTCGGGCGTGATAACATTCGTTGAATCGAGCGTGCCGCCTAAGCCGACTTCGATAACCGCCACATCAACCGCACGAAGTTTAAAGTACAAGAACGCGGCGGCAGTCAAAACTTCAAAATGCGTCGCCCCACTTTTGAAAAGTGGACAAACAGCGGTCGCGCTTGAGTCACTGATAAAGTCGGAGCTTGTGCCCGCGTTCGTACGCAATGCATGCGCATTGCTATCTTGGCAATTTTTTATACGGAAAATCATCTCGGCGAAGTCGTCTTCGGGAATGTTCACGCCGTCAACTTTGATTCGTTCGCAATAGCTTTCCAAGTGCGGCGACGTGAACAAGCCGACCTTCAAGCCTTGAGCCTTAAGCATTTCAGCGAGCATTGCGCAGACGGAGCCTTTGCCATTGGTGCCTGCCACGTGAATCGTCCGATAGAAATTCTGCGGCTCTCCAAGCGCGGCAGTCAATGCCTTGATTCGTTCGAGACCCTCTTTAATTCCGAAGACGCACAGCCAATTCAGATACTCAAGCGCGTCTTTATAAGTTTCCAAGCTGTTTAATCCTCTGCTCAAGCGACGAAATTTTTTCTTCGGCGGCGGTGAGTTTATTGCGTTCCGATTGAACAACTTCGACGGGTGCCTTGCTTAAGAAGCGTTCGTTATTGAGCTTGCTGGCAGTCGACGCCGCGCCCTTGCGAAGTTTGTCAAGCTCCTTAGTTAAGCGGACGATTTCCTTTTCCGTGTCGATTAAACCTTCAAGCGGCAAATAAATTTCTACGCCGTCAACCATGCCGCTCATCGCGTGCGCGGGCTTTGTATCGGCAAAGGTTATCGGCTCGGCGAACGCAAGCGCGGTTATGTAGCTTGAATTCTCCTGCAAAACGTCTTTAGAGTCTTGGTGCGTCACCTTCAATACGACCGCCGCTTTTTTGCGTGAATCAATGCCCAGCTCCGATTTCAAGTTGCGGATTGTC
>CAMNLS010000153.1 GCA_946543495.1 uncultured Selenomonadales bacterium
CATGGCAGATACTAACTCAAATGGGACACGTGCGCCCGATGACAGCGACACGAACACGGCAAGGCAAGGTAAGGTTAAACGCGGCAAGACCCGCGACGCATTTGCATTTAGAGACTTCGACAAGGGCAGAATTTTAAAACGCTGTATTGATTCTCCTATTACCGAATTTTATTTGTCTGATGATGAAATCATAAATCATACATGTGATTGCCAGAAAATCATAAAAAGCGGAATAGCAGAAGTGGCAGAGACAAAATTTGAAATAGCTTTAGCTTTTTTATTGGATTTACGGCGTTATTATATAAAAATTACACGTCACATTACGCGCCTTGAAAAAATTTCGAGAAGATTAGCAGATAAAGCTTTAGATGTAGCAGAGATAAACCAGAAATGCCGCGAACAATATCAACGAGCAAAACGTTTGATTAAGAAGTATTGGACGATTTCGGAAGCTATAGTTGTTCTCGGCAAAAAACTAAGCGCAAATTGCAAGAAAGTCGATAAAGAAATTGCCGCGCTTTGTCGCAAAGAATTTGCTAGTCGTTTAAAAATGGCGCGTATAAGCAGAGAATACTCACAAGGATATATCGCAGATAGATTAGGATTAACCGTTGGTGCTTATCAGTTTTACGAAAGAGGACAGCGCGAGCCAAGCTTGACCAATTTAGTTAGAATATCCAAGTTGCTCGATGTCACCCCTAATTGGTTAATTCTAGGCTGGAATCCGGACGAGGACGAGCCGCCACCACCACCAGACATTGAAGAATAAAAATTTGCCTGTGCATAGTCACGGGCTTTTTTATTATCTATCTTTACAATTTCAAACGTGACTATTATAATAGCTACGAAAATTAGCTTTTAACATTTTTTGTTATCACATGTTAAAACGTAGTTAGCAGAAAGGAGAATAAGAAATGTTTCAGGTGGACGCAAGATTTATCCGCGACGAACTTTTTAAACGCAAGATGACGGCTAAAGAGTTCGCAGAACGTTGCGGGATTAACGCGCTGACAATGGCGCGATTGCTCAAAGACGGTGCCCGTACGCAAGCAAAAATTATCGGGCAGATTGCCGACTTTCTCGGCGTCAAGGGCGAAGATTTAATTCTCAAGGAGTAATAATTATGGCTTATACAATTTCCTACACCAACGACAACGGCATTTATTCAGCGACAGTGGAGCCGCTCAACGCTGGCGGCAAGAACCTATTCAACGTTGTTTTCGAGGACTGGAAGGAAGCACGCGAAGCCGCGTGCGCAGTCTCAAAAATGGCGGACGCTGTTCAAGATGATTATCAGTGTTCAATTAAAGCAACTTGCCACGAATTACAATGCGCCGTTGATAAAATCTACGCGGAAATCAAGGAAGCTCAAATGGACACTCCGACTGCGCTTAAAACTTTCGTTGATAAGCTCAAAGCTGAAATCGTACTTGATATGAAAGCGGCTCTGTGGTAGGAGAGACTTGAAATGACTGAAGAGGCAGAAAGATTGCACCGCTGGGCGAACTCCTTATTTGCGGCTCGCGCCTTAGGGCTTTTCCTTTGCGAAATGGGCGATAACGAATATTGCTTAGCAGACGGGGAGACGGGCGAAGTAATTGCTCCGCTTGAAGGTGAATTGACAATCGAGGAGATTGAAGTTGTTATCGGTGAATTAGGAGAGACGAAAAATGTTGGTTAGCGAAAACGTACGCCGCGCCGTAATAGATATGTTCGGCGAAGATGTAGCCGACAAGATTATTAAGCTCACGTGCAAACAATTTGTTGTTGCTGGAGGCATGAAGAACGCGGCAAAGCTACTGGGCTTGCAAATTGTGATTCTGGACAGCTTAATTGAACAGCACGGGCGCGGAACATTGAAACTAAACAAGAAGGAAGGTGATAACGTTGGCAAGTAGCAGAGCAATAATTATCGAAGTCGATTTGAAAGACAATGCGTCGGGACAAATCGGCGGCTTGAAGAAAACTTTTGCCGAAATCGAAGCACGCGCCCAAAGGACACGGAACAAACTCCTGCAGTTAGGGCGAAGTCAATTCAGAGTGACACTGTCGCTTATCGATAGAATCACACCTGCCGGAAGTAAAATCAATACCTATTTGCGCTCAATGGCGGCGAAGCAATATCTAATCGGCGTCAAGCTCACTGAAAACGTATTCGGCAGGATACAAAGCTTAACGTCGACGCTCCAAAGGCTAGTTGGGCGGTCGTGGACGATTGGAATAAATCTTCGTGACAATGTATCGAAGAAAATTTCGGGCTTAACGGAAGGTTTACTCATGGGCGCGGGCGGTGCAATGACGGGCATGCTGGGCACAATGGGCGCGGGCTATGGTGTAGCAAGTGCGCTCCAAAGTTACGCCGGTTTTGAAAAGCAAAGTTCACGGGTGCAAGCTCTCCTGCAAGTTGAAAAAGATTCGGCAGAGATGTTAGCACTAACTGACCAAGCAAAAAAACTGGGCATGGAAACAGCTTGGAGCCGCGAGGAAGCTATGAAGGCGATTGAATTTGAAGTTCTCGCCGGGTTTCAGACACCACAAATTTTGAAAACAACTCCGCATATTCTCAATGTTGCAAGTGCCGGTGGAATGGAGCTTGGTGCCGCGAGCGATATGATGACGGACGCGATGACCGCGTTTGGTTTGAAGGCGACAGACAAATTTAAGAATGCGGCGGGGCAAATGATAGATATGCCGCAATACTTCGCGGACATGCTAGTTAAAGTTCAAGCGTCGAGCAACCAAACATTGGAGCAATTAAGAGAAGCGATAAAATTCGGCGCACCGACAATCGGGGCAATGTTTGCAAATGTCGAAGGACAAGAAGGCGTTCAAATGCGCACCGAAGCCGCGAGGCAGTTTATGATTATGAGCGGCTTGCTCGCGAATAGCTCCATAAAAGGTTCGATGGGAGGAACGGGGATAAATACGCTGTTCAATCGTCTTGCCGGTGGAAATCGCAACACGCACTTTGCAGAAAAGCTTTTAGGCTTAGAACACGCCGAAAACGGCAACATGTTAATGCCGCTTGACTTTATCAAAGCATTTCAGCGCAAAGCAAAAGAGGGCATGAAAGTCGAAGATGTTTTTACCGTTATGGAGGAACTTGAAGGAACCAAGCTCAATGCTGACACTCGAAGAAAACTAGATTCAACGATTGCGAACGCAATCAAAAACGGCGGCAAGCTCGGCAGCGAAGATATTCTGAAAATGGCGAGTATGACGGCGGGTCTGGAAAATGCGCCAAAACTAATGGCGATGTTGTTTCAGGACGTAGACGCGCTAGAAGCCAAAATGAAAAACGTTGAGGGCACGGCAAGCGGAACGGCTAACACGATGCTTGATAACCTTTCCGGCTCTGTAACGAAATTTCTTTCAGCTTTTGATTCCCTTCGGCAGGGAATCTTTGAAGGCAATGCCGGCGCAGGACTGCGCGGTTTCGTGGACACTTTGACTGAATTAACGACACGCGCTAA
>CAMNLS010000154.1 GCA_946543495.1 uncultured Selenomonadales bacterium
GTGTGTGATGGTTCTTGATAATAAAATGCCAATTCAATCCCTCCCGAAAAATTTTTACAGGAAATTATAGTGCAACGAGGCGGAAACTTCAACTAAAATTTATATGTATTCCATTTCCTTATCAAAGAATGTTCTGACTGGCTCCCCTGTTGCCCATTCATGGATCGGCTTCAAGTTTTTTAATCCGCACATCAAGCCAAATATGACTATTGCTATTGCTTGACCTACGCTGGTGGGCGTTTCTCTAATCATTTTGAGCTTGCCAATTAAAATCATTGTGATTATTATTTTAATCAGCAAAAGCAAAGGAGAGATTTAACGATGGAGATTAAAAATCCTAGCGTGTTTGAAGTCGGCAAGCCGTTGCCCGAACAGTTTAGCAAGTATTTTATCGGGCAAGCTTACTTGAATCCGCTGACGAAGACGGGCGGTTCGATAGCTAATGTGACGTTCTCGCCTGGCTGCAGAAATAATTGGCACGTTCATCACAAGGGCGGACAAATTTTGCTTGTGACTGGCGGGCGTGGCTGGTATCAAGAATGGGGCAAGGCTCCGCAAACCCTTAAGCCTGGCGATGTCGTCAACATTGCACCCGAAGTTAAACATTGGCACGGCGCAGCAGCAGACAGTTGGTTTTCGCATTTGGCAGTTGAAATTCCCGCCGAAGATTCTTCTAATGAATGGCTTGAGCCTGTCGACGACGAGCAATATTCCAAGCTCCAATAAAAAAACGCCCGAAGGCGATTGGACTTAAATCTTAACGTAACCAGAACTGACCTCCAGAATTTTAATCGCGAAGCCCTCAAGCAGTTGAGCAAAGTCGGCGGCGGTGCCGTCAAAGTCCACGTCAAGTTCAAGGCTGGTAGTTAGCTTGCGTGTGAAGGCGTCATTCACGCCCGAAATATTTTTAATGCGTTCGCGCACCGCGGTCAACGTGCCGCCGAGTTGCTCGAACGTATTTTTTGTTACCAGCAATGTTAAATGGTGTTCGACCTGCGCGGCGGACTTAAGCGCGGCTGTTGAAACTTCATTGCCCACACGTCTTCCCGCCAGTCTTAATGCGTCACTGCTACTTAGGAAACCGCCGCCGCCCGTCGAAGTGCCCGCAAAAATAATTTCACCGGTGTTAAGCTCAATCAAGCGGCTCGCAACGCTTACATCATTATCGGAAGCTTTGACTTCAGCCACAACCAGATAATCCGCGTGAAAATCATTTGCCAGCGTCTGATAAAGGTCGTCGTCATCGGCGGCAATCATTCTGAGTTGAACGGAGCAAGCTACTTGCGCAAGGTCAACGATTCGGGTGAAGCCTTGACGTTTAAGCGCGGCAATAATTTCGTTTTCAATCTCGACGTAGTGTTTTCCGTTTGAATCAAGCGCGGCGACTACTACACGCGGATTATCGGCGTTGAAGTCGACGAGAGCTTTCTTGTTGACGGCGGAAATTTTTTTTTCATCAAGCTCCGCGCTTATCTCGACGATGAAAATTCCGTTCTCGACGCGACTTGAAAGAACTTCCCAACTCAAGATAAAGCCCGTGCTGTCGACGGCGACTTCATCGGCAACAAGCATGTGATTCGTTACGCGAGTATTTGAATTGACGACCGCGCCGAACTTTTGCTCAATCGCCGCCCGCATTGCGTTATGAATTGCCATGCGCTCAGTATTGCCGCGCCCGACCACCTGAACATTTGCCGCTACGCACGTCGAACACGTCAGCAACATCATCAACGCGATTAACAAAAACTTTTTCACAAGCAAGCCTCCTCCCAAATCATAATCAATCGAATAAATTTTGAAGCCGTCATGGATGACGGCTTCCGCCGCTTTTACGTGATGTAAAACTGCGGCGAACACCTACTCCGCTTATAGCAAACTTATTCGCAGTAGTATCCCTACGCCCCTGCGAGGCGAATTTCTTTGCAACTTTCTTTCTTCGCTGAAAGAAAGTTGATTACGGGCTGAATTGGACTCTAACCGTCGTCCCCTTATCGACAACCTCACCCGCTCCAATACTTTGACTAATCGCAAACCCAGAGCCTTCCGCCGCAAAACCAATTCCCGCCTCGTTAGCGAGCCGCGCCGCCTCACGAATACTCTTGCCGTAGAAATTCGGGACGCGAGCCGCTTCGGGGGCAAGTTCTTCTTTAGACGTGTCAATCTTTGGCTCCGGTTCTTTAGGTATATCTCTTCGAGGCAAGCTTTGTATCAAAGCATCGCCCTCGCCGACTTCCGCTCCAAGTTCATCAGAGTCAATGCCGAGTGGCGCGTCACTTGGCTCAATCCTCAAGTAACGGAAGATTTGAGAAAAAATCCTACTCGCAACGGGCGCGGCAATCTGTCCGCCGTAGAAAACGCCGTAAGGTTCATCAATCATCACGAGCAACGCCACTTGCGGACTTTCCACGGGCGCGAAGCCACAGAAGGACGCAATATATTTTCCTTCGTCGTAGCCCCAGCCGTATTCGCTGACTTTTTGCGCGGTACCGGTCTTGCCCGCCACTCGATAGCCTCGGACAGTCGCCTTACGTCCGCCGCCCGCCGCAACGACCTGTTCAAGCAAGCCGACCAAAGTTTTATCCGTCGCGCTGTCAATCGTCCGCCGAACCTCTTCAACGTGCGTTTCGGAGTAAGTCGAGCCGTTCGCGTTTTTAATCGACTTGACGATATGCGGCTTAAGCAATATACCGTCGTTGGCAATAGCGCAAAAGGAGGTTATGAGCTGTAGCGGCGTGACGGCGATACTCTGACCAATAGCCATAGTAGCAATATCCGAGTCAACCATCTCTTCGGGCTGATACAAAATGCCAGCCTCCTCGCCGGGCAACTCAATCCCCGTCGGCTCACCGAACCCAAAAAGTCTCGCGTAGTCAATCAGCTTATACGCGCCGAGGTCGTAGCCGAAAATGGCAAAGCCCGTATTCAGCGACTGCTTAACCACGTCAGCAAAAGTCACCGTGCCGAAGCTCGCGCCGTTCCAGTTTTGAATCTTCTTGCCGGAGAAAGTCACGTAGCCTGGGTCTACGAAGACTTGATTAGGTGCAACGATGCCTTCCTGCAAGAGAGCCGCCGCCACCACCGCTTTGAACGTTGAGCCCGGCTCGTAGATGTAGGAGACAGATTTATTCTTCCAAATCTCTTGGTCGTAATCCCAGAAACGATTCGGGTTGTAAGTCGGACGATTAGCCATTGCAAGTACTTCGCCTGTCCGCGGATCCATGACAATGCACGTTATCGCTACGGGGTCGTTCTCCGCCATTGCCCTATCAAGCTCCTGTTCAACGATGAATTGAATCGCACTGTCAATCGTCAGCTGAATCGTCTTGCAACGGTCGCCTTGATAGCCGTGCGGCGTGAAGATTGATTCAAGTATCGGACGCTCTTGCGTGTCGGCGTAGATAAATGACTCCGTGACCTCGCCTTTGATGTACTTGTCCAACGCCTGCTCAATGCCGT
>CAMNLS010000155.1 GCA_946543495.1 uncultured Selenomonadales bacterium
TCATGTTGTAATAATCCATGACGCCGAGATTGCCCGCCTTGAATGCCTCCGCCATAGCGTGTGGCACTTCGGCTTGCGCTTCGACGACTTTTGCTTCCATTTCCTGCGTGTAGGCTTTCATTTCCTGTTCTTTAGCGACAGCCATAGCGCGACGTTCTTCGGCTTTTGCCTGAGCAATTCGCTTATCGGCTTCTGCCTGGTCTGTCTGAAGTTGTGCGCCTATGTTCCTGCCAACATCAACATCAGCAATGTCGATTGATAAAATTTCAAATGCCGTGCCCGCGTCGAGACCTTTGCCGAGAACCGTCTTTGAAATATCGTCGGGGCTTTCGAGAACGTCAGTATGCTTTTCGGAACTGCCAACGGTCGTGACGATACCTTCACCGACACGCGCAATAATCGTAGGCTCGCCCGCGCCGCCGACTAGTCTATCAATGTTCGCCCGAACCGTGACACGCGCTTTAATCTTAAGCTCAATGCCATTCTTAGCGACCGCGCTAACCACAGGCGTTTCAATGACTTTGGGATTGACGCTCATTTGAACGGCTTCCAACACGTCGCGCCCTGCAAGGTCAATCGCCGCTGAACGTTCAAACGGCAAGACAATCTGCGCACGTTGTGAGGCAATCAACGCGTCAACAACCTTGTCGACATTGCCGCCCGCAAGGTAATGCGCTTCCAGCTGATTGACGTTGACATCAAGTCCGGCTTTGTTCGCCTTGATAAGCGGCATGACAATCTTGGCAGGCGGTACGCGGCGCATCCTCATTCCTATAAGCGTGAAAATTCCGACGTGCACATCAGCCGCTAATGCCGAAATCCACAGCCCGATTGGTACGAAGTGCAAGAAGACCGACGCAATTCCTATTCCAACTACCAAAAAGAAAAGCGTGCCAAATAGAACATCGTCCATAATGATGACCTCCTTCCTAAACTTGACGGACGAGCACGCGGGAGCCATCCACGTTGATAACCTTAACGCTCTCGCCTGATTTAATGAAACTGCCTTCCGTCACCACGTCGACAGGCTCGCCATTAATATTAATCGTTCCCGCCGGTCGCAAATCCGTTACGCATACGCCGGTTGCTCCAAGAAATTTACTCTTATCAATAACGCTGGTGTAGCCGTCGCGATTTTCCTGGCGTTCGTCAAGGACAAGTTCATCAAGCATACTCGCCGCCTTCTTTGAATTGCGATTGCCCAAATACAAGACGACAAGCACACCTACGACCGCCGCGCCCAATACGCCGTAAACAACCAACGACACGACCAAAGAATTTGCCACTAACATTTCCTCACCCCCGCAAAGATTCATTTAGGGATAATTATTTCTGCGTTGCGCTTTGAATTCCTATCCTCTTCAAAGGGTAGCACGTTTGATTCTTGAGCAAAACGCGCTCTGAACTGGGCGATTTCCTCTCTATACATTGGAATAAATTTTTGAATACGCTTAGTCGCCGCCAGCGTCAATTCCGGCAACCGTGATAGAAGTTCGCGATACCATTCCAGCCGCTCCATATAATGTTGACTCATCAAGCGTTCGCGGCGAACGTAATCATAAGCCGTCTCCGCCACTCTGCGCCGCAAGTTTCTATTCTTAATCAACATGTTGAGCTTGGTCACGAACTCGCGGTCATCACGATAGATAAAGCCCGTGCGTCCCTCTTCGATGGACTTGGCATAGACAACGGGCGACGCTAACACGACTGCACCATTGCCCGCGCACTCAATGAACTTCAAATCGGATTTGGAACGGTTAAACTCATTGTCCCGCAGTGGCAGCAACGCAATATCCGACGAACGAATTGCCTCCTCGTAAGCGTCATAAGAAACGAATTGCCCTTCATACTTATTCATATCGCCAACGAAAGTTTTATGCTCCGACTCCAACGCGTCAAACAAGTTCCGCCGCGCCAAAATCTTGAACTCCAACTTATTGCCGTATTGCTTGGCGAAGCGATTAAGTATAGGTAACAGCTCGATAAAGTCGCCGTCGCGATTGAGTGCCCCGAAAAAAATTGTAACGGGCTTCTTCTGGTTAAACTCGTCATCAAAGTCACGTCGTGGAGGTAAGCGGCGCAGATGATTTGCAAAGACCGTAACGTTCGGATTGAACTGGCTTAAGTAGTCGGCAAGATACGGCGTCGACGTTTGAATTGCATGGACTGCGCGGAAATTTATCCACGCCGTCTTTTTATAATCTTCCTCCCACAGTACAGGGTGGTCGTCCATCTCCGATATAAAGAGTATTCCTTTCTTGCGCAAGACGTTAAAGAAGTCCAAGCCGACTGCGAACGATGGAAAACACATTCGCTGATTGATGAAGATTCTGTCCTCGAATTGGTCGCGCTCGAAAAGTTTGTACTGCTTGCCGACCTGCGTTGCCATGATAAAAACATTTTTTTCCGCCATGAAGAAGGCGTTGGGCATATGAACGCGGCTTGGTGCACAAACCGTTGATTCGCCGATTAACGTTTGAACTAAAGTTTTCTTAGGCGGCTCGCACTTGCACGCGGTGAAGATGTAAATAAAGACTGCCAATTCCGTTTTGGAAAGTTCAGCGAGTTGCCTAGGGACTTGGGTGCTACGTGACGCGTTCAGCGAACGGAGAACGGATAAGCCAGCATACTCAATGGCGTCGCTAAGTTCATCGTGAGTCAGCGTGACTTTAACCTTTGGTGGTCTGCCCTCCAAAAGTGCTGTGAGATTATCGCCGCTTCCAATGTTGTCCAATGTAAAAATCATCGTGCCATCGCGTTTGAGGTGAACGGCAATTATCTTTATCAGCGCGACAAGTTTATTATTGCTGAGCGTGCCGATAAGCGGGCTATGAATCAAAATTACGTCGAACAACCCTTTAACGTCGGTCAAATCACTAGCGACTGTGTAACGGCATTCGGGCTGTATCTCCAGAAATTTTTTCTCCGTCGTCTCAAACCCTTTGGGCACGTCGCCTGTAAGTTCAAGGACAAGCTTAGACCGCGCAGGAATAAAAGTTTCAAAAGTCATCGCGTCGACCTCAACGAACTAATCGATACATTAAATCTTCTTGAGCCTTCATGCACTTCATCAGTTCAAAACGTTCAAGGATTGTTTCACGCGCCGCCGCGCCCAATTTCTTTGCCCGTTCGGGATTATCAAGCTGCTCTTCAATCTTGCGTGCAATGTGATAGGGCGAACGGAATTCAGCAAGCAAACCATTGACGCCGTCTTCCATGACCTCTTGCACGGGCGGAGTCTTTGAACAGACCATAGGACATGCAAAGCTCATCGCCTCAAGGCAAGACCAACTTAAGACGAACGGACGAGTTAAATAAACGTGACAGCTCGACGCCCGCAAGATTTTTTGATAATCGCCGCGATTACGCAAGCCGACAAAGTGCACGCGGTCAGTTGGATAGCCGCCTTTTTTCTCCTCTTCCTTAAGATAAGTCGTGTCCTTGAGTTGTG
>CAMNLS010000156.1 GCA_946543495.1 uncultured Selenomonadales bacterium
GCTCGTCGTCCATGAGGCGGCGATTTTTTTTGAGCATGATGATTATCGCCGTCAAAGTCACGACGTAGATTGATGAGAACTGGAAACACATCGACACCGAGACCAAGTTTATCGTCATGACGGCGGCGGCGAAGGCTAGCGCGTGCGGCTTTCCGAAGGCTTTATAAAACATGAGCAACGCCACGACGAATAAGATAAAGTCCGTATACGCCATCAACATGCGCACATGGTTGACTTTAGCCATCATCAGCATTGGCTTGAGAATCACTAAGTAGCCATGCCAATAGCGCGGATAGTTTATCTCGGTTAAGCCGCTCATGTCGTCGTGCATAACTTTTATCAGGGTGTTGACGGGCTTTTCATCTTGCATGGGTCCGAAGCGCGGATTTAGCATTGCCGCTCGGACGGTGTCGGCTATCGGGTGAGTGACTTCAAGTATCATTATCGCATCGGTGAAGTTGTCTAGCTTTGAATGTTCGCCTGAACCCCACGTCGGATAATTCCCTTCGCGTTCATAGATTCTCAATCCCTTTTGAACGTTTTGTATAACGTGTTCGGTAGGCAATGAGTAAACAAAAATCATCAGCCCCGCGCCGATAAAAACACTAAGCACGATGCCGATAATTATCTTTAAAAGTTTATGTGTGTTAAGCATATGCAAACTCCAGCTCCGGCACGGCGTCAATCAAATTCAACGCGGCGGCTTTGTGATAGTAAAGCTTGAGAGCCTCCAAAGCCTGAGCCGTCAAATCCCACTTAATCGCGCCGCCCAAATATTTATCCAGCTCATCGAAGGTAAACGGCTTCGTTGCAAGCACAGACTCAATCGCTTGCGCCTTGTGCTCAATTCCGAACGCGAACGCCTGGATAATCTTATCATACGTCGTCTTGAATAATTCGGGCTGATTAGTTACGAAATCTTTTCTAACAGTCCACAGCGCGTAAACCATCTGCCGCCCCGTAAGCTTGTGCCACTCGTGCCCGATGTCGTAGACGTAGAAACCTTCTGGGCGGTGCAGATAAAGATAAAGTGCGTCGTCGCCGATAAAGAGCGCGGCGGTTGCGTCGTCGTCAATGGGCTTATCAACGGTTATGGGGCGCGTCTGGTAGTCGGGGGCGGCGTCGTAGCTTTCGTGCAGGATAATCTTCAGCAACCTTTGAGCCGTCGCCGATTTGGACGTTAGGATAATCTTATCGTCACGGATTTTATCAATCGGCTTGCGGGAGACGAGGATTATACTCGTCACGTCGTCATCAGCGCGAACACAAAGTTTGGGCAGAATCAGCAGGCTATTGCTTTGGCGGGCGTATTCAATCGAAGAGACGTTGCTAAGGTCGATACGCCCCGCCGCAAGCTCGGCATTTAGGAAGGTCGGCACGCCACGGACGATTTGCAAATCCTGCGCCGCGTGTTGATAGCCGTAATGGAGCGGCAGAACGTTCAAGAAGTTTATATGCCCGATTCGCGGACTCATTTAAACATCTCCTTAAGAATTCAAATTAACCCATGCTTGACTAAGGGCGGGCGTCATTTTAAAATCGTTTTGGGAGGCGATTTTATGAACGACGACAACTTCAACAAGCCAGAGCAGACGACCCACAACGAAGGCGACGCACGCTTTGACGTAAGCTCACTCGACGAGGTCAAGGACGAGAACGGCAACGGAATCTTCCACATGACGCCGCGTTTTAAATGGATACTCGCGCTATCAATCCTGCTGTTGTTCTTGGTGTGCGTGCTAATGTACTCGGTTTATATGGACGCCCTCGCCGCTCAGATTTGGCAACTTGCGATATGGGGCGTGTGCGCGGTGCTTGCGATTTACTCCGTCATAAAAAAATCTTTGGCGGCGGTGATACTCAACTTTATCCTGTTCTTCGGCGTGTCACTGATACCAGTCTGGCAGTCGGCTCACGAAAACTTTCAAGCGGTCTTCAAGCTATTTTTCGGCTAAAAAAATTTCCCCCTCCGAATCTGGAAGGGGATTTTTTATGTCTGATAGAACTGCTCCGCCTCCGTGACCAGTTGACGGATAATTTCTTTGACGGGCAAGATTTCTTTGATTCGCGGCATGTATTCGCCGGTAAAGACCAAACCCGTTTCCAAATCTCCTTGCTGTGCTCGCGTCAAGGCTCGGACGATGCAGAAGTTATGCTTGCACGCCTTCAAGCACGAGTCGCAAGTCTTCGGCGGAACATTGCCTGCCATTACGCGTTTTGAAAAAGGAGTTCTGACAGCCCGCCCCGGCAAACCGACTGGGCTATTGATAACGACGACATCTTCCGGTTGCGATTTGAGGTAATATTCCTTCAAGCTCGGTGCGCCGTTTGATTCGATACTCGCCGCGAAACGTGAACCCATTTGCACACCGTTTGCGCCCATCTTCAGAACGTCGGCTATGTCTTTGCCAGTTAGGACACCGCCCGCCGCTATGACGGGGATATTGACTGCGGCGCGAATCGGTTCAATCAGCTCGCGAACAGAAATATCCGTGCCGAGGTGTCCGCCAGCCTCTTTGCCTTCGACGACCACCGCTGCGGCTCCCAGCTTCTGTGAAATCTTTGCCAGCTTGACAGAGGAAACTATCGGGACTATCGGCGTGCCAGACTCTCTGCCCAGCCCGAAAATATCACGCGAAAACCCCGCGCCCGCAACGATTAAATCAATCCCCGCGTCTATCGCCGTATGAACAATCCCTGCGAAATCACTTGCCGCGACCATGATATTTATCCCGATGATGCCGTCGGTCAAGGAGCGTGCCAATTTTATCTCGTAGCGCAATTCGTCATGAGCCATGCCCGACGCCGCGATTAATCCTATGCCGCCCTCTTTGGCAACCGCCGCCGCAAGCCGTGCAGTCGATAGCCTTATTGCCATGCCGCCCTGCACGATTGGGATTTTTGCTATCTTGCTTCCTATTTTTAGTTCCGGTAGTCTCAAGGATAATCCTCTCCAAAAAAAGCTGTTAGGGATTAACGATTAGAGAGCCTAACCACTAATCCCCCATCATTCATCAAGCGTTGTTTTCTCCGTCTATGTACTTAACGACATCTTCGACGGTTTTAATCTTCTCGGCCTTCTCGTCGGGGATTTCGATATTGAATTCCTCCTCGAACGCCATGATTAATTCGACTATGTCCAAAGAATCCGCGCCCAAGTCATCGACGAAAGTCGAGCTCATCTGAATCTCGTCCTCTTCGACTCCAAGTTGCTCTTTGACGATTTTTTTAACCTGCTCAAACGTTGACACTTACAGTCACCTCCTTTCAAAGCCGCGTCACATGACCATTCCGCCGTCAACCGACAGTATCTGCCCCGTGATATACGCCGCTTGATCCGATACCAAGAACGCCACTGCATTGGCAACGTCTTCGGGAGTTCCCATTCTTCCCGCAGGTATCTCTTGCATCATTACTTCCTTGACTTTTTCGCTAAGCGCGG
>CAMNLS010000157.1 GCA_946543495.1 uncultured Selenomonadales bacterium
TCCTTTCCAGACTATCATAAAATTTCTTCCACTTTTTGTTAAGTTAATGCCATTGCCTATCCTGGTATGCTTTATCTCATTGAGCCTCATAACCTAAAGATGCTTTTATCTGAAAATTTATTTCCGTGGGGTCTTTAACGCCATTCAATTCAAACGCCCGCGCTCTGTCAATGCACGTTGCGCAATGCCCGCAGGGAACTTCGCCGCGTTCATAACAACTCCACGTCAAATGATACGGCACGCCAAGCCCCAAGCCTACCTTAACGACTTCGGATTTTTTTTGATGCAGGAAAGGCGCAACAACATTAATCTTTTCGTAAGTGCCGATTCTGATTGCCGCACTCATCGACGCTATAAATGGCGCAGAGCAGTCAGCGTAGGCATGACCCGCCGCGTTGTCATCAGCGTGCACGCCGATATAAAGTTCAACCAAGTCATCATCATAAAGCCCGTCCGCGAAACTCGCCGCCATTGATAACATCAAGCCATTGCGGAAAGGAACGTAGGTTGCGACCTTCGGCGAATGATTCTTTTCTATCTGCTCGGCGTAGGAAGACTTTTCGATTGACTCGGTGGAAGTTTCAAGCAGTGCCGAATGTGAGTGACGGAAAATTTCTGCGGCGTCAAATTCATAATGCTTGACCTTGTAGAAGTCAACGACGTTGCGGGCGGCTTCAAGTTCTTTGGCGTGGCGTTGACCGTAAAAGACTGTCAGAGCCGTTACATTGTCCGCACCGAGCTTATCGACCGCCATAGCCAGACACGTCGTCGAGTCAAGTCCGCCACTTAAGAGAACAACTGCCTTATTCATGATGCCGCCTCGAAGACTTTCTTAACGTTGGCAAGGCACTCTTCGTAAGGCTCGCCGGGTCGCGCCTCGTAAATCTTCTTGCCGTCGACGTACATACTCGGCACGTAATAATAATCAGTGAACCGCTCGGCAAGCTTGGGTTGCGTGTTCTCGTCGATAATCTCAAGCTCCACAGGAGGATAATCTTTTTTAAGCTCGTCAATCGCCCGATACGCCGCCGCGCAATACGGACAACCTTCCATTTTTATCAATGTAATTTTCTTCACGACATAGCCTCCTTAACTCGCTAAAACTTCCGCGCCAGTTTCCGTTATCAAAATTGTTTTCTCCCATTGCGCCGATAAGCTGCCGTCCGCCGTGCGAACCGTCCAATGGTCATCCGCGTCGACTACGACGTTATACTTGCCCGCGTTAATCATCGGCTCGACAGTTAAGACGACGCCCGGCACAAGGAGCATTCCTGTTTCCGCTTTGCAATCGTGGCTAACGAACGGTTCAAGATGAAACTTCTTGCCGACGCCGTGTCCGCCTAAATCCGTCACGACTGAATAGCCATTATCGTGAGCCATCTTGCCGCATGCCGCGCCTATGTCGCCGACGAAATGCCACGCCTTAGCCGCCGCAATGCCAGCTTCCATGATTTCGCGTGTCACGTCGATAAGTCGCTGAGCTTCGGGAGAAATTTCGCCGACCGTGTACATACGCGAGGCGTCAGCAAAGTAACCGTCAAGGTCGGTGGTAATGTCAATGTTGAGAATGTCGCCCGCCTTGAGGATTTCCTTGCGCGAGGGTATACCATGACAAACGACGTTATTTACGGAAATGCAAATGCTTTTCGGGTAGCCTTCAAAGCCAAGGCAGCTGGGATGCCCGCCGTGACTTGTGATGAACTCGTGCGCCGCGTCGTTAAGTGTCAAGGTGTCGACGCCTTCCCTAACAAGCTCGTTCATCAAGTCAAGCGCGCCCGTATTGATGACTGCCGCCCGCTTGATGCCTTCAATGTCCGCCGCGTTGTTAATAAGTCTCTTCGGCGGACGGACTTGGCTTTTGGCTTTGATGAACTTTATCTCGTCAAGCCGTGCGTCAAAGTCCGCGTGACACTTCTTATATTTCTTGCCGCTTCCGCACCAACACGGGTCGTTTCTCTTCATACGTCGCAACATCTCCTTGAAAAACTTTAACATGCTTACTTCCTCGCGGGGCAATCGAACTTATCACACGTCGCGCAATCTTTTTTGGGTTGAAGTTTGTTAGCCATCCGCTTTAGCCCGATAATCGCTGTGATTGACTTGCGAGGCTCCAACATCATCGCCGAGGTTAAACTCATGCCGATTTGTTCCGCGCCGCTGATTTTAAAAAGTTTCTCTTGCGCTGTCAAATCCCAATCGCCGTAGCCCGGACTAAATCGCCAACGCAACTTGAAGCCGTCCTTAGCAAACGTTGCCGCGAAGTGTTTTTCCATAGCGTCCGCCGCCTGCTCAACTGCCGCTGTCGCCGCCGCGTCCAAGAGAACCGACGCTAGATACTCTCCGCGCTCGAACTTTCTATTAATCTCGCGTTCAATCTCTGCGCCGACCGTCGCCGCCATGCAAATAACTTTCTCGCAGCCGTCAAGGTGCTTGAGAATCGACTTGCCCACGATTATAAACGGCGGCTCACTCTGCACGACGGGAGCTTTGTAATCGTAGACATTCCATGCGCCGCGAACCTCAAGCAGTAGTAAAGCTTCCGCGCAAGCGTCGCGAATATTTTGTTCGCCGAAGTCTTTAGCCTTCCGCAAGCCCGCATATCGTCGAGTTTCCGCCGCGTCTATCTCCAGAATCTGCGCGTTGTATATCGGCAATGTCATCGCCTCCTTTGTAAAAATTTTATCGCCGCTTGCCGCTAGCGTCAACAGTGAATATAATCGCGCCAAAGGAGTTGATTCAAAATGGAAAGCGGTAAGTGCGGAAGAAATCTAACGTGGACGCTCGACTACAACGGCACACTTACAATCAGCGGCACTGGCGCAATGAAAGATTATAAAAAAGGACTGTCGCCGTGGCATAACCATCGTAATAAAATAAAAAGAATTTTCATTAAGGATGGTGTCACTTTCGTTGACAAGTGGGCTTTCTCTTATTGTTCAAGTTTAATGGAGATAGAACTTCCCGATAGTATTACGTCCATTAGTTATAGAATTTTTTCTGGTTGTTTTGGTTTAACATGCATAAAACTTCCCAATAGTGTCAAATTCATTCGCGGTGAAGCTTTCTATAATTGTTCAAGCTTAACGCAACTAAAACTTCCTGATAATCTCACTTTCATGGGCAACCTTGCTTTTGCAAAATGTTCAAGCCTAACAAGTGTCAGATTGCCTCCTAGATTGAAAGGAATTGGCGAGAAAATTTTTCAAGAGTGCACGGCTCTCAAAGAAATTTACTACAAACGCGATACCAAAATTGATTTGCATAAATTGACGGCTGGCAACAACGCCAAACTCATTCCGTATGATGAACTTCCGCCTGACATCACGGAAAAGGAACCCGATAAACCTAAAGACGCCGTAGAAAAGATTTCGTCACCCGCCGAAGAGGTTTCCAAAGTCGACAGCAACCCAACGATTAATCGCGAAGAAAATTTTGCCGTCTA
>CAMNLS010000158.1 GCA_946543495.1 uncultured Selenomonadales bacterium
AGCCAAAGCATCGGGGACAAAATCCTCGGTGCTTTTTGGTTGCGTATTTTGCCTCGCGCCGCTACAATATAAAAAAAATCATCGGAGGCTAATGACTTGAATAAAAATTTTTTGAACGACTTCCCGATTCTGCGCAGTCAAATGAATGGACACCCAATCGCTTACCTTGACAACAGCGCGACTACGCAAAAGCCTGAAAGCGTCGTGCGTTCGATTTGCGGCTACTACGGCGGTTGCAATGCTAATCCTCATCGCGGCGTTTATGAACTCAGCGTTAAGGCGACGAAGGTTTACGAGGACGCCCGCCGCAAGGTCGCGGACTTCCTCAACGCTAAATCGATGCAGGAAATTATTTTCACGAAGAACGCAACCGAATCGCTTAACCTCATCGCTTATAGCTACGGGCTTAGCAATCTGCGCGGCGGCGACGAAATTTTAATCACAATCGCCGAACATCATTCAAACCTCGTGCCGTGGCAAAGAGTAGCTAAGACGACGGGCGCGACGCTCAATTACATTTACTTGACGGCGGACGGAAATTTATCAGCGGAAGACATTGACAAGAAACTCACGCGGCGCACGAAGATTTTAGCCGTCACGCAAATTTCAAACATGCTCGGACTCATCAACGACGTTAAGGCATTGGCGGCGAAGGCTCACGAAGTCGGAGCGGTTATCGTGGTCGACGGGGCGCAATCGGTGCCGCACATCGCCGTTGACGTTCAAGACCTCGACGCGGACTTCCTAGCGTTCTCTGGTCATAAAATGTTGTCGCCTATGGGTATCGGAGTCCTCTACGGCAAGAAAAAAATTCTTGACGCAATGCCTCCCTTCCTTAGCGGCGGCGATATGATTGAATACGTCGAAGAACAAGCGACGACTTACGCTGAACTTCCGCAGAAATTCGAGGCGGGTACGCAAAACGTCGGAGGCGCGGCGGGTTTAACGGCGGCGATTGATTATCTTCAAGGCGTCGGTTTCGAGACGATTGAACGCATTGAACACGACTTGACAAGCTACGCGATTGACGAACTTAAGCGGCTGCCTTATGTCGAGCTTTACGGTTGCGAGGCGTCTAACAAGGTCGGTATCGTCACGTTCAACGTTAAAGACGTTCACCCGCACGACGTAGCGACGATTCTTGACGCGGAGGGCGTAGCGATTCGAGCCGGTCATCACTGCGCGCAACCGCTGATGAAATATCTTGGGCAGAATTCGACGTGTCGGGCAAGCTTTTACTTTTACAACACGCGCCGCGACGTTGAACGATTAATCGAGGCAATTCAAAAGGTTAGAGGTGTTATGCATCTTGCTTAATGAAATTTATACGGAGCTGATAGCCGAGCACAGTCAAGCTAAAGAAAATCGGCGGCAACTCGAACACGCGACGATTAAAGAACGCGGACACAATCCCAGTTGCGGCGACGATATAACTTTGGAGCTTGAAGTTGCGGACGGCGTGATTAAAGACGCGGCGTTTGACGGTGTAGGCTGTGCGATTTCTCAGGCGTCAACGGACATGATGATTGAGTTAATGCGCGGCAAGACGGTCGACGAGGCGCGGCGATTGGCTGAACTGTTTATCGATATGATTAAAGGCGAGGTCACTGACGACGACGAACTTGCCGAGCTTGACGAGGCGGCGGCTCTTAAAAATATTTCGACGATGCCCGCCCGTGTGAAGTGCGCGACGCTTGCTTGGCACACTCTCGACACCGCCGTTAAAACTTTGGACGGTGGCGGCAATGCTTGATAAACTCCAGAAGGTCGAAGAACATTTCGCGGAAGTCGAAGCGCGATTGAGTGACCCTTCAGTTATCGCGGACGTGGAAAAGTTCACGGCACTCACTCGCGAACACGCCGCCCTTGAACCTATTGTCAAAAAGTTCCGCGAATACAAAAGAATCCTCGCGCAGATTGACGAAGACAAAAACTTACTTGAGACTTCGACGGACGAAGACTTAAAGACATTGGCGGCGGAAGAACTCGACGAGCTTAAAAGGTCAAAGGCGGAACTCGATGCGCAGTTACCGATAATGCTACTGCCTAAAGACCCGAACGACGAACGCAATGTCATAATGGAAATACGCGGCGGCGTCGGCGGCGATGAAGCGGCATTGTTCGCGGGTGAATTGTTTAGAATGTATACACGCTACGCTGAGCGGCAAGGTTGGCACGTCGATATTGTCTACATGAACGCAACGACGATTGGCGGCTTCAAGGAAATTTCTTTCACGGTCGACGGCGCGGGCGCATTCAGTCGGCTCAAATACGAGAGCGGCACTCATCGTGTACAACGCGTGCCCGTCACGGAGAGCGGCGGCAGAATTCATACTAGCGCAGTTACAGTTGCTGTCATGCCCGAAGTCGAAGAAGTCGACGTTGAGATTAACCCAAGTGACTTAAGGATTGATACTTACTGCGCGAGCGGCGCGGGCGGTCAATACGTCAACCGAACTGAAACGGCGATTAGGATAACGCACTTGCCGACGGGTATAGTTGTTCAATGCCAAGACGAGAAGTCACAGCTCAAGAATAAGGAAAAGGCGATGCGTGTCCTGCGTGCCCGCGTAAAAGATTTGGCTGTTCGTGAGCAGACGGAAAGCATTGCGGCTGATAGGAAAAGTCAAGTCGGTTCCGGCGACCGTAGCGAGAAAATCCGCACGTATAACTTTCCTCAAGGGCGCGTGACTGACCACAGAATTAAATTGACGCTCTATAAGCTTGAAGAAATTTTGAACGGAGACCTTGACGACTTTATTAACGCTTTGATAACCGCCGACCAAGCAAAGAAGTTAGCAACGTGACGTTGCATCCAGTGGTCGCGCCTTAGTCGCCGATACAATCGGAGCAAGTAGCCGCGACGGTACGCAACGCTAGCGCATTGCTAGTCTTATTGTTCAATATTGTTTTCGGCGGCGGAGGTATTCGAGCTTTGATTTATATCCACATTCCCTTCTGCGAGCGCAAATGCAACTACTGCGCGTTCAATTCCAAAGTCAGCGACACTTCCGAGCGAGCCGCTTACGTCGAAGCTTTGATTAAGGAAATAAAACTTCGCGGCGATGATTCAACGGTTGAGACGATTTATTTCGGCGGCGGCACGCCCACGACGTTAAGCCTTAGTCAGCTTGAAGAAATTATCGGCGCGGTTCGGAAGGTGTTTCACGTCGACGAGCAAGCGGAGATTACAATCGAGGCGAACCCCGGCACCGTCGATAAAAATTATCTGCGCGGCTTGAAAAGGCTTGGCTTTAATCGGTTAAGCTTGGGCGTGCAGAGTTTCGACGACGAACTTTTAAAAACTTTGGGACGTATTCACGATTCGCGGGCGGCGATTGAAACTATCGAGCTTGCGAAGATTTTTTTTGCCAACGTGAGCGTCGATTTGATGTACGGCTTGC
>CAMNLS010000159.1 GCA_946543495.1 uncultured Selenomonadales bacterium
CGTTAATGGTAAGGTCAACGCTGTCAACAGAGCGCATACGATAGGAGACGCCAAGCAAATCTTTACCGGTTGTGCCATCGGGCAAAAGCTCTTTGATAATGTAGCGATATTCCATGTCACCGACGGCGGTCGTCCATGTAAGTTCGCGGTTAAGTGCTTGGTGCGTCAATACGCCGATATACTCGCGAATAATTTCGTGTGTCCTGGTATTCATAAAGAACCCTCCTTAAGTCGTTTATCATTAAGTTCAACCTCCGCCGCCATTTTCTCGCGATAGGAGATTAGTTTCTTTGAAAGTTCGCCGTCTTGAAGGGCTAACACTTCCACGGCGAAGAGCGCGGCATTTTTCGCGCCGTTTACAGCCATAGTAGCCACTGGAACGCCGCCGGGCATTTGTACTGTGCTAAGCAATGAATCAAGACCTTTGAACGGCTCGGAATTAATCGGAACGCCGATAACAGGTTTAACCGTCAAGCTCGCCACGACGCCCGCAAGATGAGCCGCCATTCCCGCCGCCGCGATGAAAATTTGCGCGTCGGAGTTTTTAACAAAGTCGTGAACCCTCTGGGGTGTGCGGTGCGCCGATGCAACTATCAAATCCACTTCGACGCCAAAACTTTTAAGCGTATCAACTGCTGCCTTCATGACGCCCCAATCACTTGCACTACCCATGATTATTGCAACTTTCATAGACGCCCCTCCTTAATCGATTGAAGTGCCTCGTTGAGATTTGGGAAGATTGCCGCGCAGAGGCTTTTAATTTCTTCCGTCGGTTGAACGGTATCTGGAATCATAATCGCAACGCCGCTCGCCGCGTGAGCCGCCCTTATCCCATTAAAGCTGTCTTCAAAGATATAACAGTCACTCGCGGGAAGATTCAACCTTTCAGCGGCAAATAGGAATATATCAGGCGCGGGCTTGCCATTGGCAACTGTATCGCCGCCAACCAGAGTCGCGAAGTAGCCGCTAAGATTCGACCGCGTCAAATTCTTTTCGATGACAGATACCGGAGCCGAACTTGCAACTGCCATTTTGACGCCTGCCGCTTTGAAGAAGTTCAATATATCTTCGACACCCTTCATCAGCTCAAGATTTTTATTCGGAACTTCGCGAGCAAGCTCTAATACGCGAGCAATATATTTATCAACGTCAATGTTCGGGAAATATTTCTTAACAACCCGTCGAGTCTGTTCGCTCATGTTAGTACCGGCTCCTTCGACGGCAACTCCAGGATTTCTTTCCTCGCCGAATTCTTCCGCTGCGTCTAACCATGCTTGCCGATAAAGTTTCTCCGTGTCAAAGAGCGTGCCGTCCATGTCAAAAATCGCTCCGCGTTTCATCAATCAAACGACCTCCAAAAAAATTTCTAAATCAATCACGCTTATTTAAAACAATTTTATCAAATTCTTTTTTGCGCTGTCAATGCGGGAAAATTTTTTCTGCCGCGCTTGCCTGTGATATTTGCAAATCGGAAAATTTATGCTATCATTGGCAAGTAAAATTTCAACCTTAGAGGATTCATTGAGTGGGAGGGGATTCGATTATGCTAAAAAGTATCGCGGTAATGACAAGCGGCGGTGATAGTCCTGGCATGAATGCGGCGGTTCGTGCGGTTACTCGTACGGCACTTCATCACGGCGTTAGAGTCTGGGGCATTCGCGGCGGCTATCATGGTATGCTTGACGAAGATATTTTCGAGATGCAGTCTAAGGACGTTGCCGACATCATTCAACGCGGCGGAACTTTCTTGGGCACAGCTCGTTGCAAACGTTTTGCCACGCCCGAAGGTCGTATGCTCGGCTATAAAAATCTCGTTGACAGAGGCATTCAAGGCTTAGTCGTCGTCGGTGGCGATGGTTCTTTGCGGGGTGCTTCTATTCTTAGCCAAGAGACAGGCATTCCGATCGTCGGACTTCCCGGCACAATCGATAACGACGTTTGGGGTTCTGAATATACAATCGGTTGCGACACGGCGGCGAATACAATCATTGACGCGATTAACAAACTCCGCGACACTGCCTCGGCTCATCGTAGAACCATCGTCCTTGAAGTTATGGGACGTAGTAGCGGCTGGCTTGCAATGGTCGCTGGCATATCGGGCGGCGCGGAATATATTCTCGTTCCCGAAGAAGAATACGACCTTGACGAAATTTGCGATGAGATGAAGACAGCTTATGACGCGGGCAAACGTTATTGCTTAGTCGTCGTGGCAGAGGGCGCGGGCAAAGGTCACGAAATCGGCAAGATTATTGCTGAAAAAACTGGGCTTGATACTCGCGTTTCCAAACTCGGACACATTCAGCGCGGCGGCTCGCCTACGGTTATTGACCGTGTTAATGCAAGTCGTCTTGGCGAACACGCAGCCCTTGCAATCATCAGCGGCTTAAGTGATATTGTCTTCGGATTTAATCGCGGACACGTCGTCTCGATTAATCTGCATGACGCCGTTAATAACAAGAAGGCTCTTAACCCCGAATTCATGCGTCTTGCTCGTGTGCTTGCATAAAATTTATTTTGTTTGTTAAAAGTCCCTCTCGATTGTCGGGAGGGATAATTTTTTTTGCAGGGTGAATTAAATGATTGTTAAGCAAACAACAAAAGCTTTGCTCGCCGAATCACTTAAGGAGCTGTCGAAGGTTAAAGCCGTTGACAAAATCACGATTAAGGAGCTGACGATAAATTGTGGACTCACTCCGCCGACGTTTTATAATCACTTCCGCGACAAGTATGAGCTAATGGCGTGGATTTACAATCAAAAGGTCGAAGCGTCGCTTAAAAATTTTGGCGTCACTGATTCGTTTGAGGATGTCATTTGCAAGTGGATGGAAATTATTTTGGAGGACGAAGATTTTTATATGAACCTTCTTAAAAATGCCGTTGGGCAAAATTCTTTCCGCTACGCCACAAACGACCACGCGATTAATCTTCTGACGGACTGGATTAAGGAAAGGCATAACCTTGACGAGTTGCCGCCGACGATTTGTTTTTGTCTGCGCTTTTATATGCGGGCGGTCTCGGAGTTTGTCAACGATTGGGCTTTAGGCAAGTGGGAATGCCCGCCGCGCGAGATATGACAAAGTTTTTTATAGAGGCAATACCACAGCCGCTCAAACCGCTGCTTTTACAAATCTAACGTCCCGTAAAGCCGATTAATTAATTCGACGCTTTGAAAGTTGAATTCGCCGCGCCGCCGTTATAAACTGATAAAAAATTTTGGAGGCGATATTAATGCCAATGGTCAAAGATTATCTGTACAACAAGTTCAAGCACGGCATCGAGGCGGGCAAGCTTCAATACGGCGTCGGGCAAGAGACGACTTCGGCTGAGGTCGCGGAGATTTTAGCGACGAGCAACTTTGATTGGCTGTTCGTTGACGGCGAGCACGGCGGTCACACCG
>CAMNLS010000160.1 GCA_946543495.1 uncultured Selenomonadales bacterium
TGGAAGTATAAATGTCGCGCTTAATTAAGTTTTCGGAAAGTAAAATGGCGTCTTCATAGTTGTAACCTTCCCAAGGCATGTAAGCGACGATAATGTTGTAGCCGAGAGCAAGCTCGCCGTTAGAGGTGGCGGGGCCGTCGGCAATGGGCTGACGCGCCGCAATAACTTCGCCCACGTCAACAAGCGGAATCTGATTAATGCAAGTGCCTTGATTGGAACGAACAAATTTCTGCATGTGATAGACGTCAAATTTGTCCTTAGCGGAATTGACAAAGTTGTCGTCGACCTTGACTTTGATAGTATCAGCGTCAACATAAGTGACAACGCCCGGCCGCTTGGCAAGAATCATAACGCCGCTATCACAAGCCGCTTTAAATTCCATGCCGGTACCGACGAGAGGAGCTTGAGTTTTAAGAAGAGGAACGGCTTGCCGCTGCATATTGGCACCCATTAAAGCGCGGTTGGCATCATCATTTTCAAGGAAAGGAATCATGGCGGTAGCGATAGAGACGACTTGCTTAGGACTAACGTCCATGTAGTCAACCAATTCGCGGCGAACTTTGGTAGTCTCTTCCTTTTTCCGCGCAGTAACACGCTCATTAATAAAGCAGTCGTTTTCGTCAAGCGGCTCGTTGGCTTGCGCAATAATAAAATTCTCCTCCTCATCAGCCGTCATATAACGGACTTCATTGGAAACGCGCTGATTCTCAACTCGCCGATACGGAGTTTCGATGAAACCGTACTGATTGATTCTGCCATAGTTAGAAAGCGAGCCGATAAGCCCGATATTGGGACCTTCAGGCGTCTCAATCGGACACATTCTGCCGTAGTGAGAGTTATGAACGTCGCGCACTTCAAAGCCGGCACGTTCCCTAGATAAGCCGCCGGGACCGAGTGCGCTAAGACGCCTTTTATGTGTAAGTTCGGAAAGCGGATTGTGCTGGTCCATAAACTGCGAAAGTTGGGAGGAGCCGAAAAATTCCTTAATAGCGGCGACGACGGGACGAATATTAATAAGGTTTTGAGGAGTGACAATCTCGGCGTCTTGAGTAGTCATTCTTTCGCGAACCACACGCTCCATTCTGGTCATGCCAATGCGAAATTGATTCTGAAGAAGTTCGCCAACACTGCGCACGCGGCGATTGCCCAAATGATCAATGTCGTCAATAATGCCAATGCCGCTCATAAGCTCAAAGACGTAGTTAATGGAGCTGATAATATCGGCAAGGCAAATGGTGCGGTTGTCGTGAATATCAAGCGTGGGCGCGCAGAGCATAGTAAAATCGCCGTTATCCGATTTAATGCGAAGCGGAATAGGATTGATAAAGCCGCGATGAACTTCGTCCTCAATCAGCCCAAAAATCTCCTTTTCACGTTCAGTAGGAATTTGGTCGAGCATAGCTTGAGTGACAACTTCGCCGGCGGAAATTAAAAGTTCGCCGGTCTCTTGGTCAAGTAAATCGTCGGCAAGCGTGCGACCCAAAAGACGGCGTCTCCAACCAAGTTTCTTAGTAATTTTATACCGACCAACGGTGGCGAGATCATATCTGCGCGGGTCAAAAAATTGAGAGTTCATAAGGGAAAGCGCGTTTTCAGCCGACGGCGGCTCGCCCGGACGCAGACGATTATAAATGCCGATTAAAGCTTTTTCCTTATTATCCTCGCCGTTTTTCTTATCAGCGTCAAGCAGGTCGACAAAGGCCTTATAACCCAAAATCAGCGAATTCTTATCGTCAATCTGGTAAAGCTTATCAAGGAGATATTTAATATTGGAAAGCGTGTCGTTCTTAAGATCAAGTTCAGAGTAGGCGTCGAGAAGTTTTTGGAAAGTATCTTCATCACGATTGCCAGAACGCCGCAGATAGCCGATAGTGAGAGCGTTCCGAGCGTCATTGCCGCCTTCCGAATCGGACTCAAGAAAAGCAATAAGCTGTTCCGCAACAATGGGGTCATGAATTTTTTGCGCGACAAAGAAATTGACATCGAACAGTTCAAGTATCTGTTCATTCGAGATGAAGTCGAGAGCGCGGAGAAGATAAGTCACGGGCATCTTGCGGGTGCGGTCAATCCTAACCGCAATCCCCCCAACCGAGTCCGTCTCAAGTTCAATCCACGCCCCCCTATTCGGTATCACTTGCGCCGTATAAACATTTCGCCCTGTCTGGTCAATCGCCGAGTCGTAATACGCCCCCGGACTCCTCACGAGCTGCGACACGATGACACGCTCCGCGCCGTTAATAATAAAAGTGCCAGTAGCCGTCATAATGGGAAAGTCGCCCATAAAGACTTCTTGTTCTTTAACGTCGCCTTTAGATTTATTAAGGAGTTTAACACGAACGCGAACGGGCGCGGCGTAAGTGCCGTCGCGTTTCTTGCATTCGTCAAGAGAATATTTTGATTCGCCAAAGGAGAAGGATTCAAAGAAAAGCTCAAGGTTGCCCGTGAAGTCGGAGATGGGCGAGATATCTTTAAAAATTTCCTGAAGCCCCTCCTTTTTGAACCACTCGTACGAGTTTCTCTGAATGTCCAAGAGATGCGGCATCTCCATAACTTCTTTGATTCTGGCATAAGAGTAGCGTGTTCGTTTGCCGACTTGAACAGGATTAAACATTAAAGCCGTCACTCCTTTTGTAGTGGTCAACGGTCAAAATTCAATCGCTAACCCTAACTAAAAGTAAATTACGCGGCGTAACTCAGAAAAAAACTGCCGATAAGACACGACGCGCATAACTTTCCCATATTATGTCAATAGTAGCATTGAATTTTATCTTTAAACTTTGTTTCTGTCAAGCAGAAAAAATCTGTAGCTAATTTTTCTATGGATATTCTAATGGAAAGTTGAATTGACAATCGACAGCGCAAAAATTACAATGGCGGCGGAGGTGCTTAGAGCATGAAGGCAAAAAAATTTACAAAGATAATTTGCGCGGCGGCAGTTGTGGCGGCGTTGACGTTCAGCGGTTGCGGCGACTTTAGCGGAGCGATTGACAGCTCCACAGGTGAAGATAAACCTGCGGCGGAAAAAACAGTTGCGACGACTTCGACGGCGAACGTCACGGAGGCGGCTCCAAAAACGCCTAATCATCCGGAGAGCAACGCGAGAATTTCAGAGGCGAGGAATACTCCCGCCGTGCGCGTGGCAAAGACGGTCGGTCCTGCGGTCGTCGGCATTACAAATAAAGCGGTGGCTCACGACATTTTCAATCGCACGTTCGAGACGGAAGGCGTCGGCTCTGGCGTGATTTTCCGCAACGACGGCTACATTATCACGAACAATCACGTTATCGCGGGCGCGAAAGAAATTATCGTCTCGCTGTCGGACGGCAACACTGTTAGCGGCACGCTGATTGGCACGGACGAGATGACGGATATCGCGGTCGTGAAGGTCGAGGCGA
>CAMNLS010000161.1 GCA_946543495.1 uncultured Selenomonadales bacterium
GGCGTGGGATTAGTGCCGCCGCCGATTATCGCTGCCGTAGAGGCGTCGTGATTCGGATTTTGGAATGGTCGCTTCGTCATCAGTCCGCTACCTTGCGGGAGCTTGCCGGCTATGCTGTAAATCTTCGTGACTTCCAAAGCTTCTTCGCGTGTCATCTCCGGAAGGATTGAACTCATGCGTTTAGCGAGCATTGTTTTACCTGAACCAGGCACGCCGACCATTAAGACATTATGACCACCCGCCGCCGCTATCTCTAAGGCGCGCTTTGCCATGAATTGTCCTTGCACGTCCGCGAAGTCGTCGACCAACTCAATAAAACCTTCTGGCTCTGTGCTAGGGAGAGGAACTGCGGGAGCAATGTCAATTTCTCCGTCAAGGAAGTCAACCAACTCAATTAAACTTTTCGGCGCGTAGACTTCCAAGCCTTCCACAAGCAATGCCTCGTTGATGTTTTCTTGTGCGACGATTATTTTCTTGAAGCCTTCTTCGCGTGCTTTTATCACAATCGGCAAGACGCCCGCCACGCTCCGCAAGTTCCCTTCCAATGACAACTCGGCGACAAATAAAAATTCTTCGCACACCGACGGACGCAACCTTCCCTGCGCGGCAAGAAGTCCAATCGCTATCGGCAAGTCAAGCCCTGCGCTTTCCTTTCTGATGCTGGCGGGCGCAAGGTTGATTGTAATTTTTTCGGCACGCAAACGAAGCCCCGAATTTTTTATCGCAGTCCTCACGCGCTCTTTAGATTCACGAACAGCAACGGAAGGTAAGCCAACTATATCAAAGGCGGGCATTCCATTTGCGCTGTCGACTTCAACAGAAATTATCAGACCATCCACGCCTTGAGTCGTAGCCCCAAAAGTTCTAGCGTACAAAGCTTTTCTCCTCTTTAATCTTCCTAAAAATTTCTACAAAGCGACGAATTCTAGCACGGCGAATCCATTTGCCAACATCTGCGCCGTTAAGTTCGGGCGGCGCATCTTTTCCGCTGATTTTCTTAAGCTCGTCGATAATCTCTTGTGCTTGTTCCAAATAGGGCGGCAAGCCGTGATTATCAATGCGTATTATATCACAGAAATCTTTCGTATCAAATTTCAAGCTCAATAATAAATCGACAATCTTGCCCGCCTTACAAAGGCGCGGTGCTCGCATGTGCTCACGGATAACGAACGCCGCTACTTTCTTCCAATCGTTCGGTAGCGTCATACGTCTGTCAATTTGGTTAAGGACTTCAAGACCGCGCCGCTCGTGTTGATAGTGGTGAGGAAGCATTTCAAGCGGCGTAGTTCCCTTGCCTATATCGTGCATGAGTGCCGCGAAACGCACGAACGATTTAGGATTAATCTTTGCCACGTCGTCAAGGATTTTAAGCGTGTGTTCGTATGCGTCGCCTTCGGGGTGATAAATTGCCGGCTGAATTTTGCCGCGCAACCTCGCAATCTCAGGAAAGGTTATCTCAAGCAAGCTCGCGCGCCCCAAGCTCCTAAAAAAAATCGACGGCTTGTCGGTTTTAAGTGCAGTCTTAAGCTCGTCGAATATTCGTTCTGTTGGTTCGTTGGCAAGTTCTTCGCCGCAACGACGCATAGCCTCGATTGTCTCCGCGCAAATTTCAAAGCCGAATTGCGCTGACTGCCGCGCCGCTCGCAATGCTCTTACCGGGTCATCTGTGAAGTGTTCACTCACGGCACGAATTTTTTTATTAAGCACGTCTTCACGCCCGCCGAACGGGTCAATCAGCTCGCCGCTTAGAAGTTCAATCGCCATTGCGTTAATCGTCGTGTCGCGCCGATACAAGTCTTGCTCAATCGTCACGTCGGGCGAAAATAAAACCTCGAAGCCGTGATAACCCGTGCCAAATTTACGCTCTGTGCGGGCGAAGGCAACTTCGCAATGCGCCTCGTTAATGTCGACGGAGTAGACAGGAAAGGACTTGCCGAACTTATCCGCGTTAGGGAAAGCGTCGGCAAAAATTTTTTCGTCGACGCCCGTGACGCAATAATCTCTGTCGTGCGGCATAACCCCGCGAAATTTATCACGGACTGCGCCGCCGACCAGATACGCTTTGCCGCCCAACTCGTGAATTTTTTTTGCAAACTCAAATTCAGTCATGACAAATCAATTTCTTGAAAATTGGTCGCGCAAAATAACATCGTGGCTGCCGCCCTCAACGATACTCACTGACGACACTAAAGTTATCTTAGCCTTCTCGCGAAGTTCAGCCAAGTTCAACGCGCCACAGTTACACATCGTCGAACGAATCTTTGACAGCGTACTTGCCATGTTGTCTTTAAGCGAACCGGCGTAGGGAACATAAGAATCAACGCCCTCCTCGAAGGAAAGCTTTTTATCGCCGCCCAAGTCATAGCGTTGCCAATTCCGCGCACGGTTGGAGCCTTCGCCCCAATACTCTTTGTAATAAGTTCCATTGATTCTGATTTTATCTGTCGGCGACTCATCGAAGCGCGAAAAATATCTGCCGAGCATAAGGAAGTCCGCGCCCATCGCCAAGGCAAGCGTCATGTGATAATCATGGACAATGCCGCCGTCGGAGCACACAGGAATATAAATGCCCTTCTCCTTGAAGTATTCGTCACGAGCGCGGCACACATCGATAACCGCCGTCGCTTGCCCGCGTCCAATGCCCTTAGTCTCACGTGTAATACAGATTGAGCCGCCGCCTATGCCAACTTTAACGAAGTCCGCGCCCGCGTCCGCCAAGAACCTAAAGCCTTCCGCGTCGACGACATTGCCCGCACCTACTTTGACATCTTCGCCGAACTTTTTATGAATATATTCAAGCGTAATCTTTTGCCATTCGCTGAAGCCTTCCGAAGAGTCGATACACAACACGTCCGCGCCCGCCTTGAGTAATGCGGGAACGCGTTCGGCGTAGTCACGAGTATTAATGCCCGCGCCCACGACGTAACGTTTCTTGCGGTCGATAAGCTCAAGCGGATTAACCTTGTTGTCGGTGTAGTCCTTGCGGAAGACCATATAGCGGAGACGTTGTTTCTTATCGACAAGCGGAAGCATGTTAAGTTTGTGTTGCCAAATTAAATCGTTCGCCATTGGGAGGGTCGTAGTATCGGCATCGGCGTAGATTAATTTTTCAAACGGAGTCATGAACGTCTGAACTTGTTCATCGCCAGTCATGCGGGTTATTCGATAGTCGCGGCTCGTCACTATGCCAAGCAGTTTACCGGTCGGCTTGCCGTCTTCAGTGACTGCCATTGTTGAATGCCCCGTTATGTTAAGCAGGTCAAGCATTTCCTGGAGCGTCGAAGTCGGCTTGAGGTTTGAATCACTCGACACGAAGCCCGATTTGTAATTCTTGACGCGGGCAACCATCGCCGCTTGCTCCTTAATCGGTTGCG
>CAMNLS010000162.1 GCA_946543495.1 uncultured Selenomonadales bacterium
TGCGCGACGCCTTAGCCAAGAGCCAAGCCCTAAGCGACGCCCTAAAGACTGCCGAAGAGGCAAGCAAAGCTAAGACCGCATTCCTTTCGAGCATGAGTCACGAGATTAGAACGCCCATGAATGCCATTATCGGACTTGATAGCTTGGCACTTCACGAGCCAGACATTTCAGACACGACTAGGAGTTACTTAGAAAAAATCGGCACGTCCGCACAACATCTGCTTAGCTTGATTAATGACATCTTAGACATGAGCCGGATTGAGTCGGGGCGCATGACTCTTCGCAATGAAGAGTTCGCCTTCTCTAAGCTTATTGAACAGATTAATACAATCTTCAGCGGGCAATGCAAGGAAAAGAAACTTGAATACAACTGCCACGTAAAAGGCGAGCTTGAAGAATATTATATCGGCGACAGTATTAAGTTGCGTCAAGTGCTGATTAATATTCTGGGCAACGCGGTCAAGTTCACGCCCGAAGGCGGCAAGGTAGATTTAATCGTAGAGAAAACAAGAAGCTTTGATAAGAAGTCGGCTATTCGTTTCACAATAAAAGATACGGGCGTTGGCATGAGCAAAGATTATCTGCCTAAGATTTTTGACACGTTCAGTCAAGAAGATTCAAACGCCACGAATAAATACGGCAGTTCGGGTTTGGGCATGGCGATTACAAAAAGTATCGTCGATATGATGAATGGCAAAATCGAAGTCGAAAGCGAAAAGGGAGTAGGAACGACCTTTATCGTGACTGTAACTTTAATGGATGCGGGCAGGCACGAAGAATCAAACGGCGATATCGAAATTCACCCGCACGAAATGAACGTCTTGATTATCGATGACGACCCGATTGCTTGCGACCATGCTAAGTTGGTTTTAGAAAAAGCAGGAATAGCCGCCGAAACCGTGATGAGCGGCAAGGAAGCCGTCGAAATGGTTAAACTGCGCCACGCCCGCCGCGAGCCTTATAATTTAATCATCGTCGATTGGCAAATGCCCGAAATGAACGGCGTCGAGGTCACTAAAAAAATCCGCGAGATTATCGGCGACGAAACCGCGATTATAATTCTTACGGCTTATAACTGGGACGACATTATTGACGAGGCAATTAGCGCGGGTGTCGACAGTTTCATTTCTAAGCCGCTGTTCTCCGGCGCACTGATTGATGAGTTTAAGAAGACTCTTAAGAAAAAGAAACTCTCTACAGAAGAATCCGTTACGAAGACCGACTTGACAGGCAAAAGAGTTTTGTTGGCTGAAGATATGCCCGTCAATGCCGAAATAATGATGATGGTCTTGCAAATGCGCAAGATGGAAGCCGAACTCGCCGAAAACGGTAAGATTGCTCTTGAAATGTTTGAGAAGTCGCCCGAAGGTTACTACGACGCAGTTTTAATGGATATGCGGATGCCGGAAATGGACGGCTTGGAGGCGACGCAACGAATCAGAGCCTTAGACAGGAACGACGCAAAGACTGTTCCGATTATCGCGCTCACGGCTAATGCCTTTGATGAAGACGTTCAACGCAGTTTGCAAGCGGGCTTAAATGCTCACCTTAGCAAACCTGTTGAGCCTGATGTTTTGTTCGAGACGTTGGAGAACATGATTAAGGCTTGAGTAAATAAAATAATCCCGTCAGACGTTCGGCGGGACTTTTTTATTGCAAAGGATTCAAAGTTCATTGACAATGCCTAGAAATAAAATTACGCCCGAATCAACGTCGCGAATCACAAAAAGAAACGCTTCTGCCCATAGCAAAAAAAATGTCGTTTACGCGTTCAGGCTCGTATTATTCGTAAACGACAAAAAAATATATCGAAGGCATGACAATATCAACTGTCTTACATTAGCAATCCTTCATGGTTTTTCCTTCGCCGACGAGCTTTTCAAAGTCAGTGATAAAATCATTGATGGCGGACGTGATAGCGTCATTCTTGACAAGTGAGAAAATTACGTCGGGGGAAGCAGTTGCCGCGCCGATTCCGTATTCGGCAAGCTCAAGGAGTTGTTGAGAATTCTTGAAGCTGGCGGCAAGGACGTTAGCATCCAGATTGTTATTATTAAAGATGTCGTGAATGTGTTGAGCGATTGAAACGCCGTCATAGCCCATGTTATCGATTCGGTTGATGTAGGGAGCCGCGTAACTTGCGCCCGCCTTCGCCGCTAAGAATGCTTGCATAGGCGTATAAATCGCGGTCGCGGTGATGTTCGCGCCTTCCGCCTTGAGAAGTTTCATTGCGCGGAAGCCCTCTTCAATCGACGGAATCTTAACGTAGGTATTCTTGCCGAGTTCATCTTGAATACGATGTGCATCCTCAACCATAGCGTCGGCGGTTTTGGCGACAACTTGAACATGCAATTCAGCGTCCGCGCCGATGAATTCGCGAATTTCCTTTAAAACGTCGTAGGGCTTGCGACCTGAAGCCGCTAAGATTGTCGGATTAGTCGTGACGCCGTCGACGGGATAATACTTGTAAATTCTTTTAATCTGCTCAATGTGAGCGTCGTCGATGATAAGTTTCATTGTGTACACTCCTTATAAAGATTGTTCGGTTCTGCCGATGATGTCATCTTGCGTTGCTTTTGAAAGGGCGTTGAAGAAGGCACTATAACCCGCCACGCGCACGATTAAATCTTTATGCTTTTCGGGGTGAAGTTGCGCGTCGATGAGAGTTTCACGCGAGACGATATTATATTGAACGTGGTAGCCGTGCAGACGATTGAAGAACGTCCGAATCAGCATGATGAGCTTTTGCTTGTTCTCTTCGTTGGCGAGTAATTGCGGCGTCATTTTCTGATTAAGCAGAACGCCGCCAGTAATTTTTTCCGTCGGGAGTTTGGAAACGGATTTAAATACTGCAGTAGGACCATTCTTATCGGCGTTATGAGCGGGCGAACAACCTTCGGCGAGCGGCTCTTTAGCTTTGCGACCGTTAGGAGTTGCCATAGTGCCCATACCTTGACCGACATTAGCACTGATTGAAGACGTGCCGCCGTATCGAATACCGCCAATAACGCCTCTGCCGTATCTGGTGTTCGGATACTTTTTAATCTCGTCGAGGTAAGAGTCATAAGCCTCAACAATCAGCTTGTCGACGTAATCATTATCGTTACCGTATTTGGGCGCGTCGTTAATCAGCATGTCTTGAATACGCTGATTTTCGGGCGATGTGAAGTTATCTTGAATAGCGTCCCACAACTGCGCGGGCGTGATTTTTTTCTCCTCGAAGACGAGCTTTTTAATTGCGGCGAGTGAATCAGCCATATCAGCAATCCCGACTTGCAAGCCGCTGATGAAGTCGTAAACCGCGCCGCCCTCTTTAATCGTCTTGCCGCGAGCAATGCA
>CAMNLS010000163.1 GCA_946543495.1 uncultured Selenomonadales bacterium
TAATCGTCGCGCCCGTCAAGCCGTAGCCGTGAGAAATTATCGTGGTGATGTCGTCATCGCTAATGCCTTCAGGCTCCAAAAGCTCGCGGACGTGTTGGCAGTGTTCGTCGGGGAATTTCTCAAAGTCAACGTCGTGAAGATAGCCAATCGCCGACCAATGTTCCTTATCGCCGCCGAAGTGTTCAGCCAACGCTCCCATAGCTCCGCTAACCGCCGCCGCGTGAACGAATAAATGCGGCTCGGTCGTGTGCTTGCGTAAAATTTCTTTTGCTCGTTCCAATGTCAGTGTGCTCAAGTTAAATCTTCTCCCTTAAAATTATTTTTTCTGCCTCGTCGAGTGTCAAAGCTTGCTCGTCAATGTTCAGCGTTCGCAATAGTTGAGTTATCGGCGGCGGCTCAAGCCCTGCGCGGCTTAAAATTTCGTCCTTAGCAAAGAGTTCGCGTGGCGTGCCGATGAACAGAACCTTTCCTTGCGCAAGGACGACGACGCGACTTGCAAAGCGTGCAATATCTTCCATGTTGTGCGAAACTAAAATTATCGTGACGCCCGAACGTCTCACTACACCGAACAGCTCCTGTAGGAGATTTTTTTTTGCAAGCGGGTCAAGTCCTGCGGTCGGCTCGTCGAGGATTAAATATTTCGGCTTAAGTGCAAGAATTCCCGCGATTGCTACACGCCGCCTTTGCCCGCCCGATAACTCAAAAGGCGAAGAACTTTTCAACGCCGCGTCCAATCCGACTTGCCGCATTGCCTCATCAACTCGCGTAGAAACGTCCGCATCGCTTAAGCCAAAATTTTTCGGTCCGAACGCAATATCACTTTCGACAGTCTCTTCAAAGAGTTGATGTTCGGGATATTGGAAGACGATACCAACGAGGCGACGAATCTTTTTATCGTCAACGTTCAAGCCATCAATCTTAATCGTGCCGCCCGTCAACTTAATCAACCCCGCGACGAGTTGAATCAGCGTCGACTTGCCCGAACCTGTATGACCTGCAATCGCTAAGACTTCGCCTTCCGCCACGTCGAAAGAAATATTTTCCAACGCGGTCTTTTCAAACGGCGTGCCCGTCATGTAGGTGTAGCTTACGTCTTTAACCGAAATCATTGCGTCACCTCCTGCAAAACGGCTTGACGATACCATAACGCGAAATTTTTTGCAATAAAATCAGTTGAAAACGGCGACGATTCGTGATATATTGTCGCGTGTTTCATTATTAGTTTTTTTATGGAGGTAGTTTATTTTGGCTAAAACATATTACGACGTTGATGTCAACTGGGAGATAATGAACGGCAAGACCGTTGCTATCATCGGCTACGGCTCGCAAGGACACGCACACGCGCTCAACCTTAAGGAAAGCGGCGTTAAGGTCGTCGTTGGTCTCTATGAAGGCTCGAAGTCTAAAGCCGTCGCTGAAAAAGCTGGCTTGAAGGTTTTGTCCGTCGCTGAGGCAGTCAAAGTCGCCGATATTACGATGATTCTTATCCCCGATGAAAAGCAAGCCGACGTTTACAAAAACGAAATCGCTCCCAATCTCAAGAGCGGCTCGGCTCTGGCGTTTGCTCACGGCTTCAACATTCACTTTAAGCAAATCATTCCCGCCGCTGATATTGATGTCTTCATGGTAGCTCCGAAAGGTCCTGGTCATCTCGTTCGCAGAACTTTTGTTGAGGGCGGCGGCGTTCCCGATGTCTTCGCAGTTGAGCAGGACGCAACTGGCAAATGTTTTGACATTGCGCTTGCATATGCTCGCGGCATCGGCGGCACCCGCGCAGGCGTCATTCAAACCACCTTCAAGGAAGAGACCGAAACTGACCTCTTCGGCGAACAGTGCGTGCTTTGCGGCGGCGTAACTCATTTGATTCAGAACGGCTTTGAAGTTCTCGTCGCGGCAGGTTATCAACCAGAAGTCGCTTACTTTGAAACGTTCCACGAAATGAAACTTATCGTCGACCTGATGTACGAAGGCGGCATGGCGAAGATGCGCAAGTCCATCAGCGACACCGCCGAATATGGCGACTACACCACCGGTCCGAAGATTATCACGCCGGAAGTCCGCAAGGCTATGGAAAAGGCGTTGGAAGAAATTCAGAACGGAACCTTTGCGCGTAATTGGCTCGTTGAGAATCGTGCGGCTGGTCGTGCAAACTTCCTTGCACAGCGCAGAATTCACGCCGAACATCAGATTGAAAAAGTCGGTGCAAAACTGCGCGGCATGATGAGTTGGCTTAAAGACGGTTCCGACCTGTCGAAGGATTAATCTAACTGCTGAAAAATTTTTGGCGGCTTGTGCTTGAGTACGGGCATGAGCCGCTTTTACGTTTAGGAGAGTGATACGAATGGGCATGACAATGAGCGAAAAAATCCTTGCACGACACGCGGGAGTTGAGAGCGTCGAGGCGGGGCAATTAGTCATATGTGATTTGGATTTGGTCATGGCAAACGACGTGACAGGGCCGCCATCAATCAAAGAGTTCGAGAAGATTGGACGCCCCGTCTTTAATCCCGATAAGATTGCGCTGATACCCGACCACTTCCAACCCGCTAAGGACATCAAGAGCGCGGACTTAGCTAAGACTATGCGCGACTTCGCCCGCAAGAATAATATCGTGCACTACTACGAACAAGGACGCGTCGGCATTGAACATGTCATCTTGCCGGAGTTCGGTATCGTTGCGCCGGGCATGTTGATTATCGGCGCGGACAGCCACACTTGCACTTATGGAGCAGTCAACGCGTTCTCGACGGGCGTCGGCACAACTGACCTTGCTGTCGGGCTTGCAACGGGTAAGGCGTGGTTCAAAGTCCCCGAAGCGATTAACGTCCGCTTGACTGGCAAGAAGCCTAAGAACATTTGCGGCAAAGACGTTATACTCACGCTGATTGGCAAGATTGGTGTCGACGGCGCATTGTATAAGGCGTTGGAGTTCACCGGCGAAGGCGTCGCGGAACTTTCCATGACTGACCGTCTAACGATTTCCAACATGGCGATTGAGGCGGGCGCAAAGGCTGGAGTCTTCCCCTTCGACGAACGCACGCAACTTTATGTTTCTCGGCGTGTGAAGAAAGAATTTAATCCCGTCACTGCCGACGACGACGCTAAATACTCTTCGACTGTTGAGATTAACCTGAGCGAGTTGAAACCCGTCGTAGCACTGCCGCACTTGCCCGAAAACGTTAAGACCGTCGAGGAGCTTGGCGAGATTAAAATTAATCAAGTGGTCATCGGTTCGTGCACCAACGGACGCCTTGAGGACTTAGGGATTGCGGCGGGGATTCTGCGCGGGCGCAAAGTTCATCCCGATGTGCGTTGCATAATCATTCCAGG
>CAMNLS010000164.1 GCA_946543495.1 uncultured Selenomonadales bacterium
CGGGGATTTCTGGACAGTTCATGCTCATGACTCCGTTTTTGCCGATAATCGTATAAGCTTGCATGTATTCGGCTTCGTCTTGAGTGATTTCGCCCGTCTCGACGCCGCGAGCCATGAACTCTTCAAGCTTGTAACGTTGCTTGCGATGCATTGCCTCCGCAATTTCAAAGTAGGGCAACTTCGACTTGCACCAATCCTCGTTGAGTTCGATGGCTACGTATTGATAAAGGCGTTCGGTATCAATGCCGCCCATCTCGAAACGGAAACTCAACGGCTGATTGTTGCCAGTCTTCTCATAGCCGCGTTCATAGTCGACGCCCGACACTCTGGAAAGGTAAGCGTCGCCCGTCGCGTCGATGAAAGTCTTAGCCTTAATCGCCGCAAGTCCCGCGATAGTCTGAACGATAACCGCCACGATTTTATCTCCGCTCTTAATTGAGTCGACAAGGACGGTTTGATAAAGAATGTTGACGCCCGCCTCTTCGCACATCTCGTCATGAATCAGCGCGAGCATTTCGGGATTGTGCCACGTCTGACCGGTTACGCCGTCGAAAGGTTCAATGCCGTGATTGCGCAAACGTTGCTTGAGTTCGGAAAGATAAGGCGTGTCTGAGTTGGGCGCGTGAGTTTGCATGAAGGGATAGACGCAACCCAAGACGCCGAGTCCGCCAAGTGCAATGCCGCGTTCGATTAAAAGAGTGCTTGCACCGTTGCGAGCCGCATTGACAGCCGCCGCCGTGCCCGAAGGTCCGCCGCCGCAAATGCACACGTCGACCGAGTAGAGCACGGGAATTTTTTTATCGGCGTACTTGATTGAGTCGCCCGAAATATTTTCTGCCGCCTCCACATGACTTGAGCCGCTCAAAGCTACTCCGACTGCCGTCACGCCCGCCAGCTTAAACAGGTCGCGTCGTGAAATCGGTATCGAAAAACTTCTTTCCATTAATAATCACCTCGCAAGCATTATAACAAAAAAAATCCTCCGCATGTCGCAGAGGATAAAATTTTTAATTGTAAAGCTCAAGTCGTGTAGTCCGCATTTATCTTGATGTATTGGAACGATAAATCACATGTATAGATAGTTGCCGATTCATTGCCGAGACCAAGTTCAATGTCGACGATGATGTCATGTGCCGTCAAAACTTCTCTCATGGCGTCCGCGCCGTATTTGGTGACAAGTCCTTTATCGTAGACCGTAAGCCCGCCGAACTTGATAGAAATTTTTTCAGGGGAAACGGGAACGCCCGAATAGCCGACCGCGCAAATCGTCCGACCGGGATTGCAGTCCTCGCCAAAGAAAGCAGTCTTAACCAGCGGGGAATTGGCAACGCTCATTCCGACCTTTTTAGCGTCCGCGAAACTTTCCGCGCCCGTTACGTTAATCGTTATGAACTTAGATGCGCCTTCGCCGTCCGCGGCAATTTTCTTTGCAAGCTCAATGCAAATCGTCTTAAGCGTCGCATAAAACGTTTGATAGTCTTCGCCCTCGTCGACGATTCTTTTATTGCCAGCCGCGCCATTCGCCAACACGACGACGGAATCATTAGTGCTCATGTCGCCATCAACGGTCATGCAGTTAAAGCTGACTTCGGTCGCGTCGCTCAAAGCCTTTTGCAAAAGTTTCTGGTCAATGTCGACGTCTGTTGTGATAAAGCAAAGCATCGTAGCCATATCAGGACGAATCATGCCCGAACCTTTAGCGATTGCGCCGAAACGAACTTCCGCGCCGCCAATCTCAACTTCAGTCGCCAACGTCTTGGAGTAAGTGTCCGTCGTGATGATTGCATTGCCCGCATTAACCGAGCCTTCGCGGGAAAGTTCTTTGACTGCCGCTTTAATGCCCGCTTCCATTTTGTCCATAGGCAGATTGGAACCGATAAGCCCCGTCGAGGCAACGATAACATCATCTTGACGGCAACCGAGTTCATTAGCGGCAAGGGTCGCCATCTTCTCTGCGTCGCGGATACCTTGTTCACCCGTGCAAGCATTAGCGCAACCCGCATTGGCAACGACTGCATGAGCCGTGCCCGTGCCGACTACAACTTTGCTGACGCCGACCGGAGCCGCGTAGACTAAATTTTTCGTGAAGACACCCGCAACCGCCGCTTCCTTTTGCGTGTAGATAACAGCCACATCGAGATTGCCATTCTTCTTGATACCTGCACGAACGCCCGCCGCCGTAAAGCCTTGCGGATAACAGACGCCCGCCGTTTTATGATTGTCACTGAACATTTTATTTCCTCCCAACTTTTAAAAAGTTGACAAATAACGGTCGCGCTTTAGCATCACGATAAGTCGGGACTTGTGCCCGCGTCCGTACGCAATGCTTGCGCATTGCTAGTTGCAACCTTTGTTTTCTTTCTATAAATTTTTTATGGATAAATCGGAGCCACGTGGAGGGCAACGCCTTCATAAAAGCCCGCCGCAATGTTGAAGTTCTGAACGGCTTGCCCCGCCGCGCCCTTAACTAGATTATCAATCGCGGAGAGAATTATAACACGTTGTGTGCGCTCGTCAATGTGCCAACCTAAGTCGCAGTAATTGGAGCCGCGCACAAATTTAGTTTCGGGGTAAGCGTCGCGCCCAAGCAGTCGAATAAATTTTTCGCCGCCGTAAACCTTTTGAAACGCCGCGTCAATCACTTCCGCTGAAATGTTTTCTTTAATCGTCGCGTAGCACGTCGCCAAAATTCCGCGAGACATTGGAACTAAATGCGGCGTGAAGTTGACGATAGTTTCTTCGCCGCCGATATCTTTAAGAGCTTGTTCAATCTCCGGCGTGTGACGATGATGAGCAACGTTGTAAGCCTTGAAGTTGTCATAGAGTTCGGGGAAGTGATTGCCGAGCTTAAGACCTCTGCCCGCGCCCGATATACCGCTTGCCGCGTCAACGATGATTGAATTGGATTCGATGAGATGATGTTTGACTAAAGGAGCCAGCGCAAGAATTGAAGCCGTCGTGAAACAGCCGGCGTTGCCGATAATCTTTGCATTGCGAATTTCGTTGCGATAGATTTCCGCCAACCCGTAGACCCTCTTGGCGTCCTTGTGCTTGTGCGGCACGTTATACCACGCCTCGTAAATCGTGGTGTCGCTGAAACGATAATCCGCGCCCAAGTCGATAATCCTGACGGGCAACTTGTCCAGTTTAATTCCAACGTCCATAGCGTGACCGTGCGGCAGGGCGATGAATATAAAATCGCTGTCCTTGCCGATGTCCTCAATGTCCGCGAGTGATTATAGTGATAGGTAACTCTTTGAAATAATCTCCGAGTTTTCCCCCACTCCACAC
>CAMNLS010000165.1 GCA_946543495.1 uncultured Selenomonadales bacterium
GTACTGGATAAGAATTACACGATTATAGCGACTGACGGCAATCCAATCGGCGGCGATGACTTCGACCGCGCCATACAGCAGGAATTTATTCGGCGCATCGAAGAAGACACGGGCATAAAGCTAACCGACGCCAAAAGCGCGGGACTCGATGACGCTTACTATCAAAGCTTAATGTCGCGGCTGTTGGATGAGGCACACAACGTCAAAGAGGAATTGAGCGAAGAAATTGAAGGTATTATAGGGGCGGATATCTGGACGCACAACGGGCAGTATTACGTCCATGAATCTGATTTCACGCGAGAAGACTTGGAGAGAATTTGCTTGCCACTCTTTAACAAGATTTTCAATCGGATAAGTAATTTTGTGAGGAGCAATAGCAAGTTCAATCTCCGAGAGATAGAGCACGTGATATTGACTGGCGGCACATGCTCCATTCCTTACATCAAAGAACGAATCGAACACGACCTAGGCATAAAGCCCGAAGAAGATTTGCCGCTTAGTAAAGTGGTCGTTAAGGGCGCGGCGCGTCTTGCTGACATTATGGACAATATAGAACGAGGAGGAACGGTTATGGTTGTAGGAATAGATTTAGGCACGACAAATACGCTTGCTTGCTACTTCGTGAACGGCAAGAAGAAACTTTTAAGGTTCCCAGGCGGCGCGATGATGTTGCCGAGCGTGATTTATACAGACGAGAACGGCAAAGTTATCGTCGGGCAAACCGCGCTGAATAAAGGCATTATGGAGCCGTCGCGCATGATTCGTTCGGCTAAGACTTATATTGGCAACTTTGAACTTAACAAGACGTGGACTTGCGGCGGAAGGACATACACCCCGACCGACGTGGCGACCGAAGTTTTAAAGGAAGTTCGGCAACGGCTGATAAGGAATATGCACCTAAGCGACGACGCCCAGATTGGAGCAGTCATCACGGTGCCGGCTTACTTCAACGACAACCAACGCGACGAGACTCGCAAGGCGGGCGAGGCGGCTGGCTTTAAAGTCATGTGGATATTGGAGGAGCCGACTGCGGCGGCAATCGAAGCGGTTCACGAACGGCAACTTGATAAAAAAGTTTTCGTGGTGGACATAGGCGGCGGCACCTTCGACCTTAGCGTTTTGGAGGCTGACCACGCTAAGCACACTTATACGGCGATTGCCATTGACGGCGACGACCGACTCGGCGGCGATGACTTCGACCGCGCCATACAGCAAGAATTGATTCGGCATATCGAGGACGACACCGGCATAAAGTTGACGGACGCAAAAAGCGCGGGGCTAGACGACGCTGACTATCAAAGCTTAATGTCGCGGCTGTTGATTGAAGCACGCAACGTCAAAGAGAAATTGAGCGAGGTCACGGAAGAGACGGTAACGATGCCGAACCTAACGACGCTCGGCGGGCAGAATTACGACTTGGATTTTGTCTTCACGCGCAAGGCTTTGGAGAGAGTTTGCAAGCCGCTGTTCGATAGAATCTTTGATAGCCTCAATGACTTCGTGAGCGGCAACAAGAAATTCAAGCTTGAGGATATTGGGCACGTAATCTTAGCGGGCGGCACTTGCTTTATCCCGTACATTAAAGAGCAAATCGAACGCGACCTAGGAATCAAGCCCGACGATTCGTTGCAACTCAGTCAATTAGTTGTGACTGGTGCGGCACGCGTCGCGGAGGCCAAGAGCGGCGGACTGGAGAGTGGCGGCGATATTAAGTTGCACAGTATCCTTGCGCACTCGTTAGGCATTGAAGTTTTGGACGAGAAGACGGGCAATCTTATCTTCGACCAAATCCTAGCTAAGGACACGCCTTATCCGTGCGAAGTCCTCAAAAACTACGTCACGACCTTTGATAACCAGACAAAGATTGATGTCAACGTTTACGAGGCGGGCAAGGAAGGCGAGACCGATTTAAAGTATCACAGGTTCCGCGGCGCGTTGAGTTTGAAGAATCTGCCGCCCGCCGCTAAGGGTCAGACTAAAGTCAGCGTGAAGTTCGAGTACACCGAAGACCAAAGGCTACGCGTCACGGTGACCGATAAGCAAGACGAGAGAAATAGCCGCGAAGAATTTCTCGACAAAACTGCAAAGTCGCAAATTCGTTCGGGCGGCGCGTCGCCGATTGATATTGTCCTTATGCTTGACTCCTCCGGTAGCATGTATGACCAGATGGACGAGGCTAAGGACGCTTGCCGCAAGCTGATAAATGAGATGATTGACCTTAGCGTACACCGAATGGCATTGATGAACTTCGATAGCTCGCCGCGTATGCTCTGCCACTTGACGAACGACGCTAAGGCTTTGACTAAGAAACTCGGCAAGATTGATTCTTCAGGTAGCACGGAGATGATTGAGGCATTGCGCATGGCGAGCAACGAATTGGAAAGCTCCACGCGCAAGAGGATTGCCCTGTTCGTGACGGATGGCTACCCCGACCAAAAACTTTCCACGGTGTCTTATGCCAGAAGTTTAATCGATAAGGGCTTGAAGATAATCGCAATCGGCGTTGGAAATAACTTTAACAAGGAATTCCTAGACCAGATGGTCGGCGAAAGGAATTCCTTCACGATAAAGACGATGAGTGAGCTAACGTCGCTGTTTGAACGAGTGATTAACGCGCTGACTAAGGGCGACTTGTAAGCGGAGGTGAATTTTATGATATTGAACAATGCAAACGTCGCAATGGACGCCGCAAAGATTGTTCCGGCTTTGGCAAAGAGCAAGAAACGCCTTGAGGTCGACAAGATTAAATCCATCGTCAACAGGGAGACTGACAATAACTTTGACATGGCGACGGACGAGGACGTTTACCAAAGCTTGAAGGCGATGACACCTCAAGACTTGCGGCTTGTCTTCAAGGCGTGCGTTGAGACTTTGGGCGATAGTTGCGACATGGCGGCTTTGAACCGCATCAACAAGGGCAGAGTGTTGGCGTTGTTCTTCCACGTGTTCGCCGTCTATCCTCAAGCGATTCCTACGCCTGGCGATAAACCCGTTGAGCCTTCGGACACTACCTTTGACGCCGAGCAGTTCGCGGAAATATTCCCTGACTTCAGCGACGCGGTCGAGGTGGACTTTGCTAAGGTAAGGAATCATTTGCCGGAGCAATGCCGCAACGTCACTAATCAAGACGAATTGCGAACTAGCTTGGGCGAAGACAAGATTAAGCAAGGGCAAATCGTCCGGGACTTCATCGAGGCGACACTTGCGACGACGGGCAAGGACTTCAATGCGACGGCTCTTAAGGCTCTTCGCCGCGAACATTATTTGCCGCTGTTCT
>CAMNLS010000166.1 GCA_946543495.1 uncultured Selenomonadales bacterium
ACTGCAGGACGGCACGACCTTTCGCGGGCAACTGTTCGGCGGCTCGAACGCCACCACCGAAGGAGAAGTTGTCTTTAACACGGGCATGACTGGCTATCAAGAAATTTTGACTGACCCGTCATACTGCCGCCAAATTGTCACGCTAACTTATCCGCTAATCGGCAACTACGGCACGGCGAAGGCTTTCAATCAGAGCCGCAAAAGTTTTGTCGGCGGTCTCATCGTCGGCGAACTGTGTGAAAATCCGTCAAGCTCTTCAATGGAAAAGACGCTTGCCGAGTTCCTCACGGCGGAAAAAATTCCTTGCCTCTATGATGTAGACACTCGCGCCTTGACGAGGAAGATTCGTTCGGCGGGCACTATGAAGGGCGTCATTGTTAGCGAGTACACTTCGCAAGGCACGGTTGATGAGATGATGGCGTTGCCGATTAGGAAAAACGTCGTGGAGATGGTGACGACGCCCGTCAGCTATACGCTCGACGCTAGGGAAGGCGCGCCTTATGTTGTGACGATGGACTTTGGTATCAAACGCAATATCCTCGACGCCCTGCGCAAGCTTGGTTGCAAGATTACAGTCGTCCCCGCTAAGAGTACGGCTGAGGCGATTCTTGCGCTCAATCCTGACGGAATTTTTTTATCGAATGGACCTGGCGACCCTAAGGACGTGCCCGACATTATCCGCGAAGTCAAAAAGCTTATCGGACAGCGTCCAATGTTTGGAATTTGCTTAGGTCATCAAATTCTGTCGTTGGCAATGGGCGCGAATACTTATAAGCTAAAGTTCGGGCATCGCGGTTCCAATCAGCCTGTCAAAGATTTGGAGACGGGCAAGGTTGCAATTACCGCGCAGAATCACGGCTACGCTGTCGACCCGAAGTCGTTGCAAGGACTGCCCGTTAAGATTACGCACGTTTCATTGAATGACGGCACGGTTGAAGGTTTCCGCCATACGTCGTTGCCGATTAGTTCAGTGCAGTATCACCCCGAAGCCGCGCCTGGTCCTAATGATAGCGTTCACCTCTTCGACGAGTTTATATACAACATGAAACGATTCAAAAGAGCTTAACCTTGTTTAAATCACCTTAACTGAGGAGGATTGCACTTTGCCTAAGAAAAAAAATCTAAATAAAATAATAGTCATCGGTTCGGGGCCAATAGTCATCGGGCAGGCGGCGGAGTTTGATTACGCAGGCTCGCAAGCTTGCCGCTCGCTAAAGGAAGAGGGCTTAGAAGTTGTCCTCGTCAATTCGAATCCCGCAACGATAATGACTGACGCCAACATTGCCGACCGCGTTTATATTGAGCCGCTAACCGTCGACTTCTTGACGGCGATAATCGAAAAGGAACGCCCCGACGGTTTACTTGCGACGCTCGGCGGGCAGGCGGGCTTGAACTTAGCTGTTCAACTGGCGGAAAACGGCGTGCTTGAAAAATATAACGTCGAACTGCTCGGCACTTCGATTGATGCGATTAAGAAGGCTGAAGACCGCGAACTCTTTAAGGAGACTATGGAGCGTATCGGCGAGCCTATTCCCGAATCAACGATTGTCGAGGACATTCACGGCGCGATTGAATTCGCTAATCAAATCGGCTATCCGCTGATTGTAAGACCTGCTTATACACTCGGCGGCACGGGCGGCGGCATTGCCAATAACGAAGAAGAGCTTATCGAAATTACTTTGCGCGGGCTTAAGTATTCGATGATTGGTCAAGCACTGATTGAACGCAGTATCGCGGGCTGGAAGGAAATTGAATTCGAGGTCATGCGCGACGGCAACGATAACTGCATAACTATTTGTAGTATGGAGAACTTCGACCCTGTTGGCGTGCATACGGGCGATTCAATCGTCGTGGCTCCTACGCAAACTTTAACAGACCATGAATATCAGCTCCTGCGTTCGGCAAGCTTAAAGATGATTCGTGCGCTGGGCATTGAGGGCGGTTGCAATGTTCAATTCGCGCTAGACCCCAAGAGCCAAGATTATTACGTCATCGAAGTCAATCCGCGTGTAAGTCGTTCATCAGCATTGGCAAGTAAGGCGACGGGTTATCCGATTGCTAAAGTCAGTGTGAAGATTGCGATAGGTTATACGCTTGATGAGATTGTAAACGCCGTCACCAAGACAACTAAGGCTTGCTTTGAACCTAGCGTTGATTATATCGTCGTGAAGTTCCCGCGCTGGCCGTTCGATAAATTTGTTTACGCCGATACGACGCTTGGCACGCAAATGAAGGCAACCGGCGAAGTCATGAGCCTTGACCGCAGTTTTGAGGGCGCGATTCTTAAAGCCGTCCGCAGTCTTGAAATCGGCGTTAATCGTCTGCATATGGACAAGATGGACGATTGGGACAATGACAAGATTAAGAAACGTCTTAGCCGCATTGACGACGAAAGACTTTTCCTTATCGCAGAGGCATTGCGTAGAGGTATCGCCACGCCCGAAGAGATTGCAGACATCACCAAGATTGACCGCTGGTTCATCGACAAGATTAAAAATATTACGGATATGGAAGTGCGCTTGAAGAAAGGCGAGCTTAACGCTAAGACACTGCGCGAGGCAAAACTCATAGGGCTTGCAGATAAATCAATCGCTGAATTAACGGGCGCAAAGCTAAGCGACGTTCGCGACATGCGCAAGCAATTTAAAATCTTCCCTGTGTATAAAATGGTTGACACCTGCGCGGCTGAATTCGAAGCGGCAACGCCTTACTACTATTCAACTTATCGCGGCGAAGTCGACGAGGTAGAAGTCAGCAACAAACGCAAGATAGTTGTATTAGGTTCAGGGCCGATTAGGATTGGTCAGGGCGTTGAGTTCGATTATTGCTCGGTGCATAGCGTGTGGGCACTTCGCGAGGCGGGCATTGAGGCTATTATCATCAACAACAACCCCGAAACCGTTTCGACGGACTTTGATATTTCTGATAAGCTTTACTTCGAGCCGCTCACGACTGAAGACGTGCTTAACATCATCGACAAGGAAAAGCCCGAAGGTGTTATCGTGCAATTCGGCGGGCAGACTGCGATTAACTTAGCGGCAAGCTTAGCGGCGGCGGGCGTTAAGATTTTCGGGACAAGCGTTGATAACATTGACCGCGCAGAAGACCGCGAACGCTTTGACGAAATGTTGACTGAATTAAATATCCCACGTCCCAGAGGAATCAGCGTAACTAATCTTGACGACGCGATAACTGGTGCGGCTAATATCGGC
>CAMNLS010000167.1 GCA_946543495.1 uncultured Selenomonadales bacterium
CGACGTGGCGATTAAGCCGCCAATGCGTACTCTTCAGTATCCGCAGTTATTGTTTGTGTTTCCGCTTGTCAAATCGGTTGCGGAGCCGATGCTCGCTTATTGAACCCCGTCCATCCCTGTCGAAACCATTACATCCCCTTTGATTAAAGTTATCGAAGTTTATCACGCGGAAAGTTTTTTGTCAATCGTTACTATCAACAGCGGCAATCGCATCCTCCGGTTCAACCAAGCCGAACATAACCTTAACGAGCGCATCGCCGTATCTTTCAATCATCATCAGACCGATTATAACTGCGAAATTAATCTGGTCGTAAGTGGGCGGCGCAAATTCATCATCGCCGAAGTACATAGCAATACGATAAGAAATTTCGCCGTCGTTAAAGTCGAAATCGAAGCCGCCGATCTTCAAGCCATAATTCGCTCGGAGAAGAAACTCTCCGACCTTAGCGCGCTCCTCTTCGCCCGCGTTGAGCGGAATCATAAAGTGCATGATGAGCTTGTCGTCGTAGGCGTGGAAGTATATTCTAACATGTCCGAACCTGGTATCGACTGAATAACTTGCACTTGCCACGTTGCGTTCGTTGAATGGCTCGTGTTTAAGACCGTCACGATTAAAAAAGTTTTCGACAGCCTCGCGAACCTCCTGCAAAGCGTCTCGTTCTCTTGAGTCTTCCATGAAAATTCCTCCTTTTATATTGAAAGAAAAGCATTATTCGAGGCAACGAACCGCCAGAGATACTCTGCCGCCTCGCCCGCATAATTTACGTTAATTCTTTTCGTTGTCGTGACGGGTAAAGCTCTACACGTTTCAATAAAAATTTCTTCGCCGCACAAGTCCGCGCCGTAAAAATTTTTAGTCACGCCTAAAGCTTTGGAGAGTTTGCCTGGTCCTGAACAAAGTTCGCGCAATTTGTTTTTACCTCGACGACGTTTCATAAGCTCCACGCCGTCAACAGGTTCCAACGCCCTAATCAACACTGCTTCGGGAACATCTTCGACGTTAGCGACGACATTTGTGCAAAGGTGCATTCCGTAAATCAAATAGACGTAGACGAAACCGCCCGTGCCGTAAAAAATCTTCGTGCGCTCGGTCTTGCCGCGATAAGAATGAGCCGCCGCGTCAATCGTGCCCATGTAAGCTTCGGTCTCGACGATAAGACCGCTTGTCAAACCTTCGGGCAAATTAGTTACGAGTTTCTTGCCGATAAGTTCGCGGGCAACCGTCAAGCCGTCGCGTTGATAAAATTCGCGTGGAAGTTTCATCGATAATCGCCTTGCTAAATTTGATTGCTTTATGATAGCAAAAAAAAATCCCCGCGTCATTAGCGCGAGGAAAAAATTTTTTATCAATCAATCAACCTTAACTTTCATCCACAAGCTATTATAGTACTCGTCCATTTGGTTGCCGAGATATTTATAAGTCTCTTGCCCTTTGTAATCGTCGGGTGACGGGAAGGCTATCGGCGAATTTTTTATCTCTTCGTCCTCTACCAAGTCTCTAACGCCGGTATTCGGTGTGGAGTAGCCCAGATAATCAAAATTCATGACGGCAATATCGGGGCGGCACATGAAATCGATAAACTTGTGCGCGTTGTCGACGTTCTGCGCGTCCTTAGTGATTACCCAGCCATCAATCCAAAAGTTCGTGCCTTCTTTGGGGATTGCAAACGCCATATTCGGATTTTCCTGCAGAATAATCAAAGCTTCGCCGCTGAACACAACGCCCATTGCCGCTTCGGAGTTAATGAGCTTATCTTTGACTTCATCAATGACGTAAGCTTGAACAAGCGGTTTTTGTTTAATCAACATCTCTTGAGCCTGCGCCAGAACGTCTTTATCAGTCTCGTTAAGGCTCTTGCCCATGAGTTTAAGCGGAATCATCAACGCATCGCGGGCGGAATCCTGCATGAGGATTTGCCCCGCGTACTTTTCGTTCCAAAGAATATTCCAGCTGTCGACGGGGTCTGTAACTTTCGTTTTGTCGTAAATAATGCCGACGGTGCCCCAGCAATACGGCACGGAATATTTATTGCCTGGGTCGAAGGCTTCAGCTTGCTTAAAAAACTCTTCGCCGATATTTTTTTTAGCTTCGGGGAGCTTCGTGAAGTCAAGCGGCTGAATCAAATTGTTGCCGATAAGTTTTTGAATCATGTAATCGGACGGGCAGATAACATCGTAATGAACCGCACCTTCCGCCACGCGCGGATACATGCTCTCGTTGGTGTCGAACTCGTCAAGGATAACATGAATGCCCGTTTCCTTCTCGAAAATCTTCAGCGTCTCAGGGTCAAGGTAATCTCCCCAGCTGTAGACGTAGACTTCCTCCTTTTTGTCGTTACCGCCGCCGCTTGAGCCACAACCAAACGTCAAGCAACTAATCAGAACCAACACTAGAACTTTTAACTTAGTCATTAAAAGACCTCCTCATATTTTTTAAGCTTGCGACGATTAATCGCGAACAAGATGACAAATATCAATACGCAGACAAATACTAACGTCGAAAGCGCGTACATTTCGGGATGAATGCCAATTTTTAACTCCGCGTAAATTTCTGTCGTCAAAGTGTCGACGCCCGCGCCCTTCGTGAAGTGAGTTATTATAAAATCGTCCGCCGACATCGTGAACGCCAATAAAAAGCCCGCAAAAATGCTCGGACGCAACTCCGGAAGGACGACGCTTGTAAATGCTTTGAACGGACTCGCTCCCAAATCCAACGCCGCCTCGTAAAAACTTTTATCCAACGCCATTAGCTGTGGCATGATACATAAAATCACATACGGCACGTTAAAAACGATATGCGCTAACAAAATCGACATGTAACCGAGCTTTAAGCCTAATCCCATGAACAAAAGCATTAAAGATATTCCCGTCACGATGTCCGCGTTGAGAATTGGAATGTTCGTTATGCTTAAAAAGGTCGCCCGCCACTTTCGAGATAGCTCTTTCATTGCCACGCACGTTATCAAGCCCAAAATCGTAGCTATACCCGCCGATAACAGCCCGATTGACAATGTGTTTGATAAGGCGTCGGCAATTCGGGCGTCGTTGAAAAGTTTATCGTACCAATTCAGCGTTACGCCTGTCCAATGTCCACGATAACGGCTGGCATTAAAAGATTGCGCAATTAAAACGGCTATCGGCGCGTAGAGGAAGAGGAAAATTATCGCGAGGTAAATTTGCTTGATATATT
>CAMNLS010000168.1 GCA_946543495.1 uncultured Selenomonadales bacterium
GGCAAGAAGGAGCCTAAGCCCGGCTACGACCTCATCTTGACGATTGACAGAGATTTACAAGTTGCGGCGGAAACGGCGGTCGATAACATGTTGAGTTCCTTAGGCTGTCATGCGGCGGCGGCGGTCGTCTTGAATCCTCAAACGGGCGAAGTCTTAGCGTTGGTAAGTCGTCCCGCCTTCGACCCGAATCTTTTTGCGCACGGCATATCTACTAAGGATTGGAACGCCATTAACAACAACCCGTATCACCCAATGGACAACAAGGCGATAACCGGCGAATATCCGCCTGGCTCCACGTTTAAGATTGTCACGGGCACGGCGGCTTTAGCGACGGGCAAGGTTGACCCTTACGAACTAATCTTTGACGGCGGAACGCACTGGCTTGTTCCAAAAGGTAATGCCGGCGGCGAGGCTCTCGGTTGGCTGGACTTTCACGCGGCGTTAAGTCATTCCGATAACGTTTATTTCTATGAATGCGGCAATCGACTTGGTGCAGACCTGTTAGAAAGTTACGCGCGAATGTTCGGACTCGGTGAAGTCACAGGAATCGACTTGCCTTACGAATCACCCGGGCTTGCCGATTGGAAGGAATACAAGTGGGAAGTTTATAAAGATGAATTCTACTTGTCGGAGATAATGGACGCGGCGATTGGTCAGGGCTTTAACCTCGTGACGCCTCTGCAAGCGGCAATGGTCATGGGCGAGATTGCGGCTAATGGCAAACGTTATAAGCCGCACCTTGTCCGCCAAATCGTCACGCAAGATAAAGAAGTCATCAAAGACTTTACGCCCGAATTAGTCAGCGAACTGCAAGTTGAGACGTGGGTCATCGAACTCGTTCAAGCCGGCTTGCATGACGTTACAGTCAACGGCACGGCGGCGAGGAACTTTATCGGCTTCCCCTACGACATTGCGGGCAAGACGGGCACGGCGGAGAATTCGCAAGGCACTGACCACGGCTGGTTTGTCGGCTACGGTCCTTTTGACAACCCGAAAATCAGCGTGGCGGTTATCGTTGAGCAAGGCGGCTTCGGCGCAAGTTCAGCAGTTCCAATAGGTCGGCAGATAATGGAGGCGGCGTTTGCTCTCATGGTTCAGCGCGGGGAAATGACCGCGCCTAACAAAGCAGGGAATGAACAATAACGGACTTGTAAGCACAGAAATTTTTAAGGGAGCCTTCGGGCTCTTTTTTGTTGCAGATTTAATTGTCAAGCGGCGCGATTTATGATTTAATAAGCATGAAAGATTCTTTTGAGGGGAAGTGATTTTTATGGACGCACTGATTCTATCGCGCCTACAGTTTGCAATAACCACCGTGTATCATTTTTTATTCGTACCCGTGACTTTGGGCTTATCAATCTTCGTTGCACTGCTTGAGACGTGGTACATATCAAGCGGCAGTTATGAAGAGCGCGTCAAGCTCAAAAAGCTCGTGAAGTTTTTCGGAACAATCTTCCTGATAAACTTTGCGATGGGCGTCGTGACTGGTATCGTGCAGGAATTTCATTTCGGCATGAACTGGTCGGAGTATGCGCGCTTCATGGGCGACATCTTCGGCGCACCGCTCGCGCTTGAGGCTTTGAGCGCATTCTTTATTGAGTCGACGTTCATAGGGCTATGGATTTTCGGCTGGGATAAGCTTAATGAAAAAGTTCATTGCCTTTGCATATGGCTCGTCGCGTTCGGCAGTAACTTATCGGCGTTCTGGATTCTCGTCGCCAACTCTTTTATGCAACACCCCGTCGGCTACGCGATTGAAGGCGGTCGCGCCGTCATGACAGATTTTGTGGAGCTTGTAACTAATCCTTACGTCGTCGGCGAATATTCTCATGCATTGTTCGCGGGCATTACGACGGGCGGTTTCTTAGTTATCGTCGTGAGTGCTTGGAAGATTGCAACGGACGAGGCGTCGCGCGAAATGTTCATCAAGACGATTCGCCGCGCGGTCGTTTATACATTGATTGGTGTTATGGGCGTCATGGGCTCCGGTCATATGCACGCGCAATATCTCGCCGAAGGCAACCCGATGAAGCTTGCGTCATTCGAGGCTCTTTGGGAGACGGAAAATCCCGCGCCGTTCGCAGTCGTCGCCGAAATCAATCAAGAGATGCGCCGCAACGATTCAGAAATTCTAATACCTGGCATGTTTAGTTTCATGGTTCACAACTCTTTTAACGGCGAAGTCAAAGGCATTAACGATTTGCAACGCGAAGCCGTCGAGAAGTACGGTAGCGGCTATTACATTCCAAATGACGTGCGCGGCATGTTCTGGAGCTTTAGAGCTATGGTCGGCACGGGCGGTTTGCTGTTGCTGGTTGTCTTCGTGACAGGTTGTTTAGTCTTCTTCTGCCGCAATAAAATTCGCGAGCATCTTTGTTGCTTAAAACTAATGCCGTTACTGTTGCCGCTCCCGTTTATCGCTAACTCTGCGGGCTGGTACATTGCTGAGGCAGGGCGTCAACCGTGGATAGTCGTTGGTTTGCAGAAAACTGCGGTGGCAGTCAGTCCGAATTTATCAGCGGGCGAAGTTTGGGTAACTTTAATCGGCTTTACGGCAATTTATTTGTTCTTGGCAGTGTGCGCAGTCTTCGCGGCAGTCATGTTCATTCGTCGTACAAAAATCACTGAGGAGGAGGTTTAAACAAGGAGGTAGATTAAAATGACTGATTTGGAAAGAGATACTGAACGGCGCATAACTAATTTGGAATCAAACGTAAATAATCTGATTGCGGAGCTTCGTGACTTTAAAAATGAGATGCGCCAACAAAATCAAATGCGAGCTGAAGAGATTCGAGAGATTCGGCAGGACATGAAGACTATGCAAGCCAATCTTGACGCAAAAATTGAAGGCATTGGCAAACATGTTCAAAGTTTGTCCGTCGCGGCGATGGCGGCGGTCGGCGGAATGTTTATTGCCGTAGGTGTCATGGTCGGAACAATGATTTATACTCTTTTGAAGCGCTGAAAGGGAGTGAGGATTATGGATTTAAATATCGTGTGGTTTATCTTGATAACGGTACTTTTTACGGGATTTTTTATCCTTGAAGGCTTCGATTACGGCGTCGGCATGATGATGTTGGGGCGTCCCAAGAATGAACGCGCTCAATTCGTCCGCGCAATAGGTCCTGTGTGGGACGGCAACGAAGTTTGGATGATTACGGCGGGCGGCGCGACCTTTGCGGC
>CAMNLS010000169.1 GCA_946543495.1 uncultured Selenomonadales bacterium
GTTTTGAAGTGCGCGTCCGAAACTTTAAGTCGCCGCATTGCCTCCAAGACTTTTAGCGTATTAAGTTCGGCAACCTCTTCGACACGCCCGAAGTTATCAGCGACCTCGTTAAGTACAGTTCTCTTTAAGTCAAGCAATATTAATCACCTCTTGGCATTGCAATCTTTAAGGCGTCGCGCAGATTATCCACGGGCAACAGATTAACCTTATCAGCTGACGACTTCGACACTTCGACAAAATTTTTCTTCGGCAAGATGATATTCGTAAAGCCCATGCGGATTGACTCTTCGACGCGTTGCCTTGCCTTACTGACGGCTCTGACTTCGCCACTTAAGCCGACTTCGCCGAAGATGACGCATTGCGGCAAAAGTTTTCTGTTCGCGAAGCTCGACGCTAACGCAATCGCAATCGGCAAATCGGTCGCCGGCTCGTCAATCTTTATTCCGCCCGCCGTCTTAACATAAACATCACATGCGCCGATGCTCAAATGCAATCGCTTTTCCAAAACCGCAAGCAACAGTTGAATCCGTTTAATGTCGACGGCATCTGAAGTCCTGCGCGGAGGCATGAAGGGCGTCGGGGCAACGAGGGCTTGCACTTCGACTAGGAGCGGGCGTGTACCTTCAACTGTCGGAACAATTACGCTACCAATGTCGTCGGCTCGTTCGGGCAAAAAGAGTTTCGACGCGTCGGGCACGTCCTCAAGCCCAGTGTCACGCATTTCAAATAGTCCAATTTCGCTCGTCGCCCCGAAACGATTCTTTATCGCCCGCAATACTCGAAAGTCGGCGTTGCGTTCGCCCTCAAAAAATAAAACTGTGTCGACGATATGTTCAAGCACTCGCGGTCCAGCAAGGCTCCCGTCCTTTGTCACGTGCCCGATTATAAATGTCGTCACGCCTAAGCTTTTTGACAATCGCATCAAGCCCGCCGAACACTCCCGCACTTGCGACACGCTACCTGGCGCACTCTCTATATCCGATTTGTAAATTGTTTGGATTGAATCGACGATTAATAGTTCCGGCTCCAACTTCTCGACGTGATGAGTTATCCGCTCAAAATTATTTTCCGCGCAGATGTAAAGTTCATCGGCAAGCGCGTTAAGGCGTTCGGCTCTCATGCGGATTTGTCTTGAGCTTTCCTCGCCTGTCACGTACAAAACTTTTCGTCCGCCGCGTGCCACATTAGCACAAACTGCCAGTGTTAAACTCGATTTGCCGACGCCAGGGTCGCCCGCGATTAAAATTATTGAACCCGGTATCAGTCCGCCGCCCAATACTCTATCAAGCTCCCCCGAACCCGTCATGAAACGCGGCAACTCTTCCATATCGACTTCGGCAATCCTGCGCGGCGTCTCAAAGTTCGTCGTCAATGCGTGTGAACTCTTTGTATCGGCGGGCGATGACTCTTCCTCGACAAGCGTATTCCACTGTCCGCATACAGGACACTTGCCCAGCCACTTAGACGACTCCGCGCCGCACTCTTGGCAAACGTATTTAACTTTCTTCTTCGCCATGACTCAACGTCCTTTACTCAGCAAGCTTGATGAACGGCGATGTATAATTGAAGTCGACGTATTCGACGGGGTGCGGATTGGTCGCAAGGTCGCGCAGGAAATCTTCCGTTAAGTGCGCCTTCTCGTCGAGGCGTTCCAACTTGCCAATGCGTATTTGAACCGCCCGTTCCGTCGCCGTGTACATGACGATATAATCTGGCTCGACAATCGCAACCTCGCTTAAAAGGTTTAACGTGTCTTCGTTGATTCGTTGCAGGAAGTCAAGAATTTTTTTTACAAGCTCATCGTCAACAGTGTCGCCGATATACAAATCGCGCACGGTGGCTCCTGTTATCATCGGAATTTGCATTGTCTTTATCGTCTTGTAGCTGTCAAGAATCATTCCGTTATGGTCAATGTCAAGATAGCCGTAGTCGCAGATAATAGTTGCAAGCGGTCGCCGCTCCTTGATTTTAATCTTTAAGGTGTGCGGAAGTTTTCTTTGGACGCTGACTTCTTCAATGCGTAAATCCTTCGACAAGCGGCTTTGCACAACGTCGGTTTCCAACTTGAAGAGCGGCTCGCCCATGTAAATATTTCCTATGCGCAGGATGTCTTCTTCCGTTAGATAATTCGCGCCGTCAAGTCTTATCTCGCTGAGCGTGAAGAACGGCACATAGACAAAGAACCCCAACACCGTCACACTTACGACAAGGAATATTAATCCTTTCAAGACTCGCCCGACACGTCGACGCCTTTTTATCACTGCCATGACCTCACCCCGTCGCAAATTTTTTTCACTGATTATAGCCAATATCGTCGCTTTGTGCAAATCAATCGTCCGCCCCGCAACCTTTACAACCAATAAGGCAAATAGTATAATGCGCAGAAAAAAAGGAGCAATCTAAATGGAATTTCATGCAACAACAATAGTGGCAGTTAAGCGCGGTGGGCAAGTCGCCATTGCGGGCGACGGGCAAGTTACCTTCGGCAATGCAACTGTCATGAAGGCAACGGCAAGAAAAGTTCGGCGGCTCTATCATGATAAAGTAGTTGCGGGCTTTGCAGGTTCGGTTGCGGACGCCTTCACTTTGTTTGAGAAGTTTGAAGAGAAACTCGAATCGACGCACGGACACTTACAGCGGGCGGCAGTCGCCCTAGCTAAGGATTGGCGCACGGATAGAATCTTGCGTCGGCTTGAAGCTCTGCTACTCGTGGCGGATAAGGATACGATACTGCTTTTATCGGGCAATGGCGAAGTCATCGAGCCTGATGGCGACGTTGCGGCGATAGGGTCGGGCGGTTTCTATGCATTGGCGGCGGGGCGCGCCTTAGTTGCTCATGCAGATATGACCGCGTCCGAAATCGCTAAGGAGGCTTTATCAATCGCCGCTGATATTTGCGTATTCACGAATCAAAATATAATCGTTGAGGAACTCAATTAACGGAGGTAAAAAATTTCATGGCAGATAAGAAGAACGTTTCACAGGAACTCGGCTTGAATGACCAAACGCCCCGCGAGATTGTTGCGGAGTTGGATAAATATATCGTCGGGCAGGACGAAGCTAAAAAGTCGGTAGCAATCGCGCTTAGAAATCGTTGGCGCAGTCACAAGTTGCCCGATGACATGCGCGACGACGTTATCCCGAAAAATATCCTGATGATTGGTTCGACGGGCGTCG
>CAMNLS010000170.1 GCA_946543495.1 uncultured Selenomonadales bacterium
CGAATTACGAAGGCGAATTGGTCGAGGCGATTCAAAAGGCGCGCGGGCGTTACGACTTCATTTTGCTAAACGCGGGTGCACTCACTCATTACAGCATTGCGCTCCGCGACGCGATTGCCGCCGTGCCAGTCCCTGTCATTGAAATTCATCTGTCGAATATTCACCGCCGCGAGGAATTTCGCCACACGTCGGTTATTGCGCCGGTCGTCATGGGACAAATTTGCGGCTTCGGCGTCGACAGCTACATTGCCGCCCTTGACATTGCCATTCGTAAGATTCAGAAGGACACCAAATGAACGAACGATTAATCAGACTTCAAGAGAAACTTTCCGCCGAAGAAGTCGACGCCGTCTTGATAACGAAGGTTCCGAACGTTACATACTTCAGCGGCTTTCGCGGTGACAGTTCGGCACTGCTTATCGGTAGAAACTTCCGCAAGCTCATCACTGACGGACGCTACGTCGAGCAAGCTATCACTCAAGCAAAAGATTTTACGCTGGTCGAGCAGACGGAAGGGCTTTATAAAAAAATCATCGAGGAGATAAAAATTTCCGCGTGTAAGAAGGTCGGCTTCGAGGGGCTGACGATGACTGTTGCCGTGCACAGCTACTTGAAGAAGGAACTTAAAGACGTTGAGTTCAAATCGATTGCGTTGGATACGTTGCGGCAAGTCAAAGACGCGGCGGAGATTGCCAACATTCGCAGAGCGTGTGAGATTGCTGACGACGCTTTCAAAAAGGTTCTGGCGGTCATCAAGCCTGGCATGCGTGAATTTGAGGTCGCGGCGGACTTGGAATATTTTATGCGTCGGCTCGGCTCTGAGGCGGCGGCGTTCACGACGATTGTTGCTTCGGGCTGGCGCGGGTCTCTTCCACACGGCACGGCGTCCGATAAAAAAATCTGTGCGGGCGAACTCGTCACGATGGATTTCGGCGCGACGTTCAACGGCTATTGCTCGGACATCACGCGGACGATTTGTGTAGGTAAGGCGTCGGCTGAACAGCGCAAGATTTATAATCTCGTGCTTGACGCGCAACTTTACGGCTTGGAAGTCATCACGGCGGGCAAGGGCGGCGTTGAGATTGATACGGCAGTTCGTGACAGATTTACGGCGGCGGGCTACGGAGATTATTTTGTTCACGGCTTAGGGCACGGCGTCGGGCTTGAGATTCACGAAGAACCGCGCCTAAGCAAGCTCAGCAAGTGCGAACAGCTTTTGCCGAATATGATTGTCACGGACGAGCCAGGCATCTACATTGAAAATTTCGGCGGCGTTCGGATTGAAGATACAGTCTTAGTCACGAGCGGCAAGCCTCAACCTTTGACGCGTTCGCCAAAACATTTGATAGAGCTTTAGAAACTAAAAAGCCTCCTCCACAACGGAAGAGGCTAATTTTTTTGCCGTCAAGGTGTCTTCCAAAAATCATCGTCGAACAAAATTTTTCCCGCGTCGACTTGATGACGTAAAAGTTCTTCTGCCTTAGTGAGTTGCGGGTCGTCTTGCGTGTCGAGCTTGAGATCGTACATGGGGTGAGGCGTCGGCGGCGATTTTATTTCCACGTCAGGCGAAATGCCAACGCCGTCAATGCATTTGCCGTTTGGCGTGTAGTATCTTGCGATTGTGAGTTTCAAGCCGTCATTGTGCGCCATAGGAATCAGCGTTTGAACCGAGCCTTTGCCGTAAGAAGTTTCGCCGACGACTATAGCCGCCTTAGTGTCCTGCAATGCGCCGCTTAGAAGTTCAGCAGCACTAGCACTGTTGCCGTCAAGCAAAACGACAATCGGGAAGCGCGCCGCCGCTAAGTCAGACGTGTAAACTTCTTTGGAGCCGTCGCGCTTAATCACTGAAGTAACTGTGCCCGCCGGAACAATTTCTTGAGCAACTTCAATGCAACTGGTGATGACGCCGCCGGGATTTTGCCGCATGTCAAGGATAAAGCCTTTCATGCCTTCGCGTTCAAGGTTTGCAAGCGTTTTTTTGAATTCGTCGCCAGTATTCTCGCTGAAGTTGGAAATTTTTATGTAGGCAAGGCGATCGTCAATCATTTTGCCCGCAACCGTGCGCATATGAATATTTTCCCGTATCAAGTTATAAATCGTGTCCTCCACGCCTTCGCGATGAATTAAAAGCTCAACAGGCGTATCAATTTCGCCGCGAATCTTCAATGCAACTTCGCTGGGGGAAATTTCTTTAACAGAAAGCCCATCAACTTCCAAAATCTCATCGCCCGCTTGAAGTCCCGCCTTTTGACCAGGTCCGTCGGGAATAACATTGACGATTTGCACGCCGCCATTCTTAAAACCCATGTAAACGCCAATTCCGCCGAAGGAACCGCTCGTTTCTGCACGCAACTGGCTATAAAGTTTCGGCGCAAGATAAATCGAGTGCGGGTCGCCTAAAGAATTCACCATACCATTAATTGCACCGTCGACTAAATTCCTTCTGTCCACTTCTTGAACGTAGTTGCCTTCGATAAATCTCATCGCTAAAAAAAATCTTCCGAGGTCGAATGCATTGCTTCCTGAATTGATTCCCAGCACAAAACATACCAGCCCCAAAGTCAACGCCGCGCTTATAAGTGCAGTTAAAATTATTCCGCCAAAAATTTTTTTCTTCAAGGCGTGACCTTCTTTCGCAAATGTTTTCGCAACTATAGCAGTTCTTCATGAAAAATTTATTAAAATCTATTCAGCTATTGTCAAAGTTCGGAAGAATTCACTAAATCTTTCAGCGTGTGACCAAAAAAGAAATCTTGCGTCAGTTGATTGAATTTTTTCCACATCGGCAACGTTTTACAGGAATTTTTTCTCTCGCACGGCGCACAATCCTTTTGCAAACACGATACAACTGCTAATGTTCCTTCCGTAAGCTCTAAAATCTCCCCGACGGTGTATTCTTCTGGCTTGCGCGTCAATTTATAGCCGCCGCCCCTGCCGCGCAGTCCTTTTATCAATTCTTTTTGCACTAATGACTTTAAAACTATCTCTAAATATTTTTTCGATATGCCCTGCCGCGTTGCAATCTCCTCTAGCGGTATAAATTTCTCCGAATCTTGCTCCGCTAAGTCAATCATCACTCGCAAAGCGTATCTGCCCTTTGTTGAAATCAATTTCGTTACCTCCGTTTCGTTTGACGGTCATTATAGCC
>CAMNLS010000171.1 GCA_946543495.1 uncultured Selenomonadales bacterium
TCGGCGACCCGCCTAACATCATGATTGGTTCGGCTGTCGGCTTGAGCTTCGGCGACTTCGTCCTGAACATTACGGGCGTATCAATCCTTATCTTCGTCGTAACCGTTGCGATTTTGATGATGATTTACAAGAACGACCTGCACACCAAACCAGAACTGCAAGATAAGGTCATGCGCCTGGACGAGAAGAGCCAGATAACCGACCACCTCCTGCTCAAGAAATGCTTGTTCGTTCTTGCGATAACGATAAGCCTGTTTGCGTTCCACGGCATGTTAGGTCTTGAGTCGGCGACGGCTGCCTTGACGGGCGCAAGCTTACTGCTACTTATCACTTATGCGCACAACGAAGAAATGATTGCCAAAATGCTTAGCAAGGTCGAATGGCTCGCAATCTTCTTCTTCGGCGGACTGTTTATCCTCGTCGGCGCACTGGTCGAGACGGGCGTTATCAAAATGCTCGCCCAAGAGGCAATGGAGATTACCAAAGGCGACCTCACCTTCACGGCGATAGTTATCATTTGGATGAGTGCACTTGCCTCGGCGTTCATTGATAATATTCCGTTCGTGGCTACGATGATTCCGCTGATTAAAGATATGGGCGCAATGGGCTTGACGAACCTTGACCCGCTGTGGTGGAGTTTGGCACTGGGAGCTTGCCTCGGCGGCAACGGAACTTTAATCGGCGCGTCGGCTAATGTCGTCGTTGCGTCTATGGCGGCTCAACGCGGGCGTGCAATCTCGTTTATCGGCTTCATGAAGGTTGCCTTCCCGCTGATGATTCTTTCGATAATTATTTCAACCGTCTACATTTACTTCCGTTATCTGTAAGAGATTTTCGCGGTCAATGAGCACTTGACTTGTAGACCGCTATTTTTTTGAGCTTTTCGCGGAGGTGTACTCTATTAAGGCAACAGTTATTTTGGGGAGGAGAGCATATGAGCTACTTTTTAAAGCGCACGGAGAATAATCTTTGGCACGGGAAATTCTCTTCGTTCCCAGAGGATTTGATTACTCATGCAGTGTCGACGCGTTTTGGAGGAGTGAGTAAGCCGCCCTTCGACAGCTTGAACCTTGCGTTGCACGTCGGAGATTTGCCTGAGGATGTCATTGCCAATCGCAAAAGGTTTGTTCAATCGCTAGGCTTCAATCTTGCCGATATTGTCACGCCCAATCAAATTCACGGCGATAAAGTCGTTCGCGTGGACGAGAACTATCGCGGGTGTGGTTGTGCGAATTATGCTGACTCGATACCCGAAACAGACGCGCTTATCACGAACACGCCCCGATTGCCGCTGATGTTGTGCTTTGCTGATTGCGTGCCGATTTTCTTTGCGGACGTGGAGAACGGCGCGGTTGGCTTGGCTCATGGCGGCTGGAAGGGTACGTTAAAGAAGATTGCCGCCAAGACTTTGCGCCGTATGCAAGAAGAGTTCGGGACGCGACCTAAGGATTGTCTGATTGGGATTGCGCCTTCAATCGGCTCGTGTTGTTACGAGGTCGGCGGCGCGGTTATCGACAAATGCAAGGCGGCGTTCCCGAAGAATCACGACGAACTTTTGATTGAGCGTGACGGGAAAATTTATCTGGATTTGTGGCGGGCGAATGTCCTGCAGCTCCTTGAAATCGGCGTGCCAGAAGAAAATATCGACGTGGCGGGCGAGTGCACCTGTTGCCAAAGTTCGTGGTACTTCTCATATCGTGCCACGCAGAGGAAAGGACTTGACCGCACAGGACGGATTGCCGCCTTTATCGCCCTGAAGTCGGCTTGACAATCCTTAAAGCGTGTGTATCATGTGTTGCAAAGAGTTTTATAGGAGGTATGGCAGTATGATTATCGGCGTAACGAAAGAGATTAAGGACAATGAAAACCGCGTGGGCTTGACGCCGGCGGGTGCTGATGCGTTCGTTAAGGCGGGGCACAAAGTCCTTATCGAGAAGACGGCGGGCATTGGCTCTGGCTTTGAGGACGACGATTACAAGGCGGTTGGCGCGGAGGTTATTGCGGACAAGAAAAAAATCTTCGACGCGGCGGAGATGATTATCAAGGTCAAAGAGCCGCTTAAGCCTGAATACGACCTTTTCCACGAAGGACAAATCCTCTTTACGTATTTGCACCTTGCCCCCGAACCGGAGCTTACCAAAGCTTTGCTTAACAAAAAGGTTACGGGCATTGCGTATGAAACGGTCGTTGGTCGTGACGGCAGAAGCTTACCTTTGCTGGCTCCTATGAGTGAGATTGCGGGACGTATGGCAGTTCAGCTCGGCGCACAGTTCCTTGAAAGTCAATACGGCGGACGCGGCGTCTTGCTCGGCGGCGTAAGTGGCGTGGCGTCGGGTCAAGTCGTCATAATCGGCGGCGGAGTTGTCGGCACTAATGCGGCTAAGATTGCAGTTGGTATGCGTGCTCGTGTCACCGTTATCGACCTGTCGATTGAGCGGCTCCGTTATCTTGATGACATCTTCGGCGGACGCGTCTGCACTGTCATGAGCAACAGCTACAATATCGCGCAATGGACTAAGCAAGCTGACCTTTTAATTGGCGCGGTTCTTATCCCCGGCGCGAAGACTCCTCAGCTCGTGACGGAAGACATGGTTAAGACTATGAAGCGCGGCTCGGTTATCATCGACGTTGCGATTGACCAGGGCGGCTCCATTGCCACTTGCGATAAAGTCACCACGCACACCAACCCGACTTTTGTTAAACACGGCGTCATTCATTACAGCGTTGCCAATATCCCCGGCGCGGTCTCCAGAACGTCCACGCTTGCCCTTACCAATGCGACTTTGCCCTATGCCCTTAGAATCGCGGCTAAAGGTTGGAAGGCGGCTTGCCAAGAAGATTCCGGACTTGCCAAAGGTCTAAACACAATCGGCGGCAACTTAACCAATAAGAACGTGGCAGAGGCTCTCGGCATTGAATACGTCGACTTTGCAAAGTTCCTCGCGTAAATCTTACGGGGTAGACACTCCCCGATAAATTCTCGGTAATCCTTAAAAGCTCAGCAACTCCGATGGGGTTGTTGATTTTTTTGACAATCCGCCTGCCGTGTGATATACATTGTTCAGAAAGGATGATGTGTATGATAAACGCTGACGAACATAAAAAGCTTTTGGCACAAATCGCCGAGCTTGAGAAGAACAG
>CAMNLS010000172.1 GCA_946543495.1 uncultured Selenomonadales bacterium
CGGCGGCTCAAAAAGTTATCGTCGCCAATGACGCGGCACGTTGGACGCAAAAGGCGGATAGGGAAGATTTTCCAGCGGAAGTATTGCGGCTCGTCAACGTGGAGCGGTCAAGGGTCGGCTTATCCCCTTTGAAGTTCGCAAAGGACTTGGAGGCAAGTGCTTACGTCAGAGCAGTTGAATTGCCGACGAAGTTTTCACACACGCGCCCCGACGGCTCGAAATGTTTTACAGCTATGGCAAAGCGCGGACACATACTCGGCGAGAACTTAGCGGGCGGGCAGACTTCACCAAAACAAGTCGTTCAGGCGTGGATGGATTCAAAGTCACACCGCGATAACATTTTAAATCCAGAGTTCAAGGAACTGGGCGTTGTCTATTACTACAAGTCTAATTCAAAGTACAAGCATTATTGGGTTCAGCACTTCCGCGGCTAAAGTAGCAAGTCTTGTTCGCGCAAATACTCAATGAAGGCGTCGAAAATTTTTTCATTGCGGGCTAGGATGTCTTCTTCCGTGAAGTCGTCGTGCGTTTGGGCTAGGCGGCGCAGTTCAAGATTAAACGTGCCATGAATTGACTTGCCGTTGCCGAGATAAAAAATCTTCTTGTCCACGAGTCGAAAATCTGACGCCCGAATATTTATCGTCTTCTCAAGCAGAGACTTGTTGCCTAAGCATTCCAACGCATTGGGATTTCTCAGCACGTGGTGAAGTTCTTGCCGTTTCTTAGCTAGAATGTGTTCAATTTGCAAATCCATTCCGAGCGGCGGTAATTCCTGTGACGGGTCGCGAAAAGTCCACCACGCTAGTATTGCACCTGTTATCGCTCGTTGGTTCGAGAAATTTGTTTGATTCATTCGTTCACGCAAAATTTTTTCGGACTGCTTGAAGAGCTTAAACTCAAGCAGGCGACCGTGCAAAATGTTTTGGAACTCCACGAAGAACGGACGACGTATGGCTTGCACTCCGGGATTTGTTATCGCGTACATGAGGAGCATTGCCGTAATCTTCTTCAGAAACTTAAAAAATTTCCCCTCGTCGAAGTTACGATTGCCCATGAAGTAAATCGACACGACGTAAGCCCAAATATTGTACGGTGCCCAGCTTAACACATACAGCCGCCGCAAAATTCGCGGAGAAAATCTTTCCTCATTGCGCGTGGCTACATCGTCCCAAAACTTTGCCAACGTCTCAAGCTCACAAAAAGTTTTATCACTCTGCAGAACCCCATAGCCGTCCTTTTCATAGTAGTCGCGCATGTCGGGGAAGGTATCGTTCTTAACTTCATTCTTCGCCAGCAAATAATACATGTAACGCCTAAACAAATCATCAACGGGCGTATCCTTGCGCGGATGAAAATTCTTGTTGCAAAGCTCCGCCAAATCCTTCCAGCGGTCGACGAATTTATTTTTCTCCGCCTTACCAATCTTCAAATAGAACTTATAGAACTGAGCCTTGAAAATGTCAGCGTCATCGAGCGGGCGACCACGGTCATTGAGCGTCGTGAAAATTCTTAGCGCGGTGTTTTGCGAGTCGGCTTCAATCGGCAAGAGGAAGCAGTTATTTAAAATCCTCCGCACGAGATAAAGCAGGTATCCAGGCTTTGCGGCGTTAAGTTTGAGAATCCAATTTTGAAACAAGCGATAATTCATGGCGTAGTGATTTTTCTTTTTGGGCGTAGATTCGCCTGTCGTCAAGATTTTCTTCAGCTCGTCAGATTCCTCGTCGGCAATGACTTCGTATTTAAGCTTGAGACTGGTCTTATCGGGTTTCTCGTCCTCGTCGGTATGCCAGAGGCATTGTTCAATTTTTCTGCGGACAAGTGCAATGCTTTCGTCCTTCGAGGAGCCGAACGATTGATAAAAGGCACGAAGCATAAGCATAAAAGTTACAATGCGCTGTTGCCCGTCGATGATTTCGTACTCCTTGGACGGATTTTTGAATGTCAGAATCGTTCCCATGAAGTAGCTTTCCTCGTCCTTGTCAAAGTTCTTGATGTCATTTTCGTCGGGGAAGGCAAATTCGTAAAGATTCTCCCAGAGCGTCAAACACTCGTCGCGCTCCCATGAATACGGGCGTTGATATTCGGGGATGAGGAATACCGTCTTGCACTCTATAAAGATTTGATTGATATTTTTTTGTTCAGCGGTGAGTTGCTTAGCCATGATAGTTTCTCCCTACAAGTCGAGAGCCAAAATCTTTTCCGTTATGTCGTCGAGCTGTTGAGGCGTCGGGAGATTTTGAACGCGGATTTTGTCGAGGATAATTTCACAGCCCACCGCCTTGAGGTCGTCTTCAACAAGAGCGATACTCTGCCCGCCCCAACCGTAGCTGCCGAACGCGAACGCCTTATGATTGACGGGACGCAAGCCCTTAAGGTAGCACAGGAACGCGGCTATCGTCGGCATCATCTGATTGTTAATCGTGGGCGAGCCGACCGCCAGATATTTGCTCGTGAATATGTCCGTTACGATGTCGCTAAGCGGCGTCTTTTTTATGTCGTAGTAAGCGGCGGGAATTGCGCGTTTGGCGAAAGCTTCGGTAATCGTCTGCGCTATAATCTCCGTTGAATGCCACATGCTATCGAAGACAATAACCGCCCGCTCCGTGACTTCGCCCGCGCTCCACGACTTGTAGCAGGCAAGAATTTTATCGATATGCTTCCGCCAAATGACGCCGTGCCCCGTGGCAATCATCTTGAGTTCCAAACCGCCCAGAGCCTTAAGCGCGGTCTGTGCTTGCTTGCCGAAGGGCATTAAGATATTCGCGTAGTATTTCTTCGCCTCGTACATAATCGTTGCTAAGTCGTTCTCGTCGTCGAATCTTATTGAAGTTGCTAAGTGTTCGCCGAAAGCGTCGTTGCTGAACAAAATCTTTTCTTCTGGACAATATGTAACCATCGAATCGGGCCAATGGAGCATGGGCGTCGGGACGAATTTAAGCGTGCGTTTGCCAATGGAAATCTCATCGCCCGCCTTGACGGGTTTGTAATTCAATTTGCCGTAACGATTAGTCAAGCCCTTAAGCCCGTTGGGATTGGTCGTGATGATTTGGGCGTTCGGAGCAAGGCTAGCAATCTCCTTGAGTGCGCCGGAGTGGTCGGGCTCGACGTGGC
>CAMNLS010000173.1 GCA_946543495.1 uncultured Selenomonadales bacterium
TGGACGAGGTCGGCATTTGTTTTTTCTTCGCGCAAAAGTATCACACGTCGATGAAATACGTTGGAGCAATTCGCAGGGAGCTGGGCTTCCGCACGGTGTTCAATATTCTCGGACCTTTGACGAATCCCGCCAAACCTAAGCGGCAACTGCTCGGCGTCTACGATGAATATCTGGTTGAGCCGCTGACGAAAGTTTTGATTGGCTTGGGACTAAAGCGCGGCATGGTCGTCTACGGCATGGATAAGCTTGACGAAATCTCGATGAGCGCACGAACTTTGATTTGCGAGTTCAAGGACGGTTGGTATCGACACTACACCATATCGCCTGAAGATTTCGGGATGAGCCTTTGCGATAAGTCGGAGCTTAGGGGCGGCGAACCTGCCGAAAACGCCCAAATCACCCGCGAGATTTTATCGGGCTTTGATACCAGTCCAAAACGTGATGCAGTTTTGCTGAACGCGGGCGCGTCCCTTTACATTGCCGATAAGGTTCCGTCGATAGCTGAGGGCATCAAGCTTGCGCAAAGTCTGATTGACAATGGCGCGGCGTTAAAGACCCTAAGCAAGTTTGTTGAGGTCAGCAACAGATGAATATCTTGGAAGAGATTGCAAGCTACGCCCGTGAACGCGTCGCGGCGGACAAGCTAAGAGTTCCACTCGACGACCTGAAGGCGGCAACAAGTTCAAGTGACGGTTCAAAGTTCGTTGCCGCGCTCAAGCGTCCGGAGCTGTCTTTTATCTGCGAAATAAAAAAAGCGTCGCCGTCAAAGGGAATAATCGCGGAAAAGTTTCCTTACGTCGACATTGCCAAAGCTTATGAGGCGGCGGGGGCGGATTGTGTGTCGTGCTTGACCGAGCCGAAATATTTTCTTGGCTCCGATGAAATTTTCTGTGCCGTTCGCAAAGAAATTTCCCTGCCGATGCTAAGGAAGGACTTCACGGTTGATGAGTATCAGCTTTATCAAGCAAAAGTCATGGGCGCGGACGCCGTGTTACTAATCTGTGCAATCCTAGATACGGCGACGCTTGAGAAGTTTCTAGGCGTCTGTGGTGAATTGAACCTTGCGGCATTGGTTGAGGCTCACGACGCGCAGGAGATAAAGTCAGCAGTCGCGGCGGGCGCACAGATTATCGGCGTGAACAATCGCAACCTAAAAAATTTCTCCGTGGACTTCACGAACGCCGCCAAACTTCGCGAGCTGATTCCGCCAGAAAAAATCTACGTCGCGGAAAGCGGAGTTAAGACGCCAGCCGACGTTGCGACGCTTAAGAGGATTGGCGCGGACGCCGTGTTAATCGGAGAAACGTTGATGAGAGCCGCCGATAAACGAGCCGAGTTACAACGATTGAGGGCGACGACATGACGAAAATTAAACTTTGTGGGCTTAGCCGCCTTGAGGACATTGAGATTGCCAACGAGCTTTGCCCAGAGTATGTTGGCTTTGTGTTCGCGCCGGAAAGTAAACGCTACGTCACGCCCGCGCAGGCTGAAAAACTTCGCGGTGCATTGTCCAAAGAAATTCTTGCCGTGGGTGTATTCGTCAACGAGGACTATAAAGCCGTCGCTGAACTCCTGAACGCGGGCATAATCGACGTTGCACAACTTCACGGCGGCGAGACCGATGCTTATATCCAAATCCTGCGTGCCAAGACTAACAAGCCGATTATCAAGACGTTCAAGCACCAGCACATTGCGCTTGCCAATGACAGCTTAGGGGATTACGTTCTGATTGATTCGGGCAAGGGTAGCGGCAGGGCGTTCAACTGGAACTTGCTTAAAGATATTAGGCGCGAATACTTTTTGGCGGGCGGCTTGACGCCTAAGAACGTCGGCTACGCGATTGAACGCTTGCACCCGTTTGCAGTGGACGTTAGCTCTGGAATCGAGACGGACGGAAGGAAGGACGCCGCTAAAATGCGCGAGTTCGTGCGGGCGGTGAGAGGTGATGTTAAATGACGAATGCAAAAGGACGCTTCGGCGTTTACGGCGGGCAATACATTCCCGAAACGCTGATGAACGCCGTTATCGAGTTGGAGGCGGCTTACGAGACTTTCAAAGACGACCCAAGCTTTAACGCGGAACTAGATAAACTCTTCAACGAGTATGCGGGAAGACCTTCGCGGCTCTACTTTGCAGAACGTGTGACTAAGGATTTGGGCGGCGCAAAAATTTATCTCAAGCGCGAGGATTTGAATCACACGGGCGCACACAAGATTAATAACGTCTTGGGGCAAGCACTGCTAGCAAAGAAGATGGGCAAGACCAGACTTATTGCCGAGACTGGAGCCGGTCAACACGGAGTAGCTACCGCGACCGCCGCCGCCCTAATGGATATGGAATGCGTTATCTTCATGGGCGAGGAGGATACTAAGCGGCAAGCCTTGAACGTCTACCGCATGAAACTTTTGGGCGCGGAAGTCGTCGCCGTCAAAACTGGTACCGCCACATTGAAAGACGCCGTGTCAGAGACGTTCAGGGAGTGGACGCGCCGCATTTCGGATACGCATTACTGCTTAGGCTCGGTTATGGGACCGCACCCCTTCCCCGTTATCGTTCGTGACTTCCAAGCGGTGATTTCCAAAGAGATTAAATCGCAGATGTTAGACAGGGAAGGACGCTTGCCAGACGCGGTGATTGCTTGCGTGGGCGGCGGCTCCAATGCTATGGGAAGTTTTTGGCACTTCATTGACGATAAGGAAGTTCGGCTTATTGGTTGCGAGGCGGCGGGCAGAGGCATTGACACTTTCGAGACTGCGGCGACGATTAGCACGGGGCGTCAAGGAATCTTCCACGGCATGAAAAGTTATTTTTGTCAGGACAAGTTCGGCGGGATTGCTCCGGTCTATTCAATCTCTGCGGGCTTGGATTATCCCGGAATTGGTCCCGAACATGCTTACTTGCACGACACAGGGCGCGCCGAGTATGTGCCGATAACCGACGCCGAGGCAGTAGCGGCATTTGAATATCTTTCGCGCACAGAAGGAATAATCCCCGCGATTGAATCAGCTCATGCCGTAGCCCACGCCGTGAAGATTGCTCCGACTATGCCTAAGGATAAAATCA
>CAMNLS010000174.1 GCA_946543495.1 uncultured Selenomonadales bacterium
TTTATAAAAAGTTTCCCTGCCGTCGTTATTATCGACCCCGTCATGGGCGACCACGGAAAGATTTACGCGTCCTATACTAAGGAGATGTGTCGACGTATGCGCGAGCTGTTGGAGTTCGCTGACCTGGTTACGCCGAACTTAACCGAGGCTTGCGAACTGTTAGGCACGCCGTATCCTGAAGGCGGCGTCGTGAGTGATTCGGAGCTGGCAACTATGGCGGCGAACATTGCGGCGAAAACTCGCGGCGGGCGCGTCGTGATAACGGGCGTGACGCTTAACATTGACGACGACACGAACATTGCTAACTTTATCTTTGACAGAGGGCAAATTCATATCGTGACTTCGCGGCGATTGGGCAGCGACCGTTCTGGCACGGGCGACGCGTTCTTTGCAGTGGCGGCGGCGTCTTGGCTAAACGGAGAAAATTTAATCGACGCGACGAGCAAGGCGGCGGACTTCGTTGCCAAATGCATTGCCCACGCTGAGACGCTCGACTTGCCGTGGAATTGGGGCTTGCCCTTTGAAGAATTTTTGACGGAGCTAAGGTGATTCAATGTTGAAACTGTTTGCGCCGCTGATTATTTCGGCGGGCAACGTGAACGTTGCATCCAGTGGTCGTGTCCGGCTTAGCGATAAACCGAACGTTATCCCCGCGCATGAAGAAAACTTTTTGGAGTGATTGCATGAGATTAAAGCTACTTGCGCCGCTGATTATCTCGGCGGTGATTTTTTTGACTGGTTGCGGGCAAGAGGACACTCCCGAAGCCGCGCTTAACGACATAAAGCTTGCACTGGCTGAACGGGATGCAACTAAACTTTCAAAGCGCGTGGACTTGGATAAATTCTTTTCGACGACCTATGACGCCACGACGCTTGAGCTTGCCGAAAACTACGAGGCGTACCGGACGAAGTATCCCGACGACCCTTACTTCCAACATAGCGGCGAGTTCATTACGGCTTACAACACGCAACATAAGCGGGCGCATTTGAAGTTCTTGGACGGCGTGCGGGATTCGTTCTTTGCTAAGATGCCGGAGCCTTCGACGCCCGAAGAAAATCCGACGGCTTACGTTGCTAACGAGTTTGAAAAGATTCGGCAAGCGACGAACGCCACGATTAAGGAAACGCGCATTAATGACGACAAGGCGACGATTGTTCTTGTCGTGCAGGGCGATAGCTCATTGCGAGGACAGCTTATCGGGCAGATGACTTTTGAGCTTGGCTTTACCCGCGACGATAAAAACCGTTGGCACTTCGACGAGATAAAAAATCTTGATGAATTAATGCCCGCGCTCGTCGACAAGGCGGAAGTCGTGTGGATAACTTTTTCTTGAGGAGGAAATCAAATTGGCTATCGAAAAGGTTAAGAAATATTTCGCGGAGATTGGAGAGCCGGAACGCGTGCTAGAGTTTGAACAGTCGACGGCAACGAGCGAACTTGCCGCAGAGGCTTTAGGCTGTGAAGTCGGCAGGATTGCAAAGACAATCTCGGTTTTCGTGGACAAAAAGCCCGTGCTGATTCTGATGTCGGGCGACATGAAACTTGACAACAAAAAATTCAAGGCGCAATTCAACTGCCGCCCGCATATGATTCCCGTCGACGAGGTAGAGGCTTTAATCGGGCACGCGGTCGGCGGGGTGTGTCCGTTTGCAGTCAACGAGGGAATCCCGATTTACTTCGACGCCTCCTTAAAACGGTTCGATGTGGTTTATCCCGCCGCCGGCAATGATAAGAGTTGCGCCCGATTCGAGCTTGACGAGCTGGAACGCTACATTAAAAGCGCGGGTTGGGTCGACGTTGCAAAGGCTAAGTGAATTCGTTATAATCTTCGCGGAAAGGGTGAACGACATGAGACATAAAAAATTTTTCGCAGGGATTGTGTCGGCGGCGATGATTTTCTTTGCAAGTCCGGCTCTGGCTTACGAAGACGACGGCGAAGTTATAACCGAAGTCCCGACGGAAATTTATATGTGGGTGCAGTCGACGCCGCGAGGGAATTATTGGTTCAATCATCAGGCGGCGGGCTATAAAATTCGCGAGGACGGAACGCTTGATTTAAATACGCTAATGGTGCCGACGGTGTGCATTTATGATAACGTTCAGATTGAAGACGTGATTCAGAAGCGACGCTGGAAAAAATTATCGCTTGCAGGTTATGACAGGCTGGCGGGGCGTGCGGATTATCTGAAGTTTGATTTAGTCAATGAAACTGTGCAGGTCGTCGAGCGCGTGGACTTGGACGACACGTGGGCGGCTCTTGATAAGGACACGTCGTGTGAGCCGATTGAATTAAAGATGTTGCCGATTAAGGACGTGCGCTATAATTTTTATCGGACGATACTTGAATGGGCGCGCGACCATAACGAGTTGATAATCGGGCGTTCACGCGGACGCTTGAGCGACGAAGACGGCGACTTACCTTTAAACGAGGTGCCGATTAATAAAATCTTTATCCCTCCCAAGCCTGACAACTTTTAAAAAGCAAGCGTGACGTTTGAGCCAGTTGGATGCAACGTCACGTTGCCGCATTGCTACTTGCGATAAAAATTTTCTTGACAGCTTAAGGATTGAATGGTAAACTGCGCATTACTGCGGAGAGTTGTCCGAGCGGCTTAAGGAGCACGACTGGAAATCGTGTGTTACGTTGATAGCGTACCGAGGGTTCAAATCCCTCACTCTCCGCCACTACTTTGAAATTTATCGGGGAAACGGTTCGCGGGTATATTCCGCTAAGGCACCCGATACTCAATGTTGCAAGTAGAAATATTTGCAGGGCTGCAAGTCAATCAGCCGAACGCGGCGGGCGCAAGTCCAGCTGTAAGTCTCTGATTCGAGGCAATTGACTCTCCGCCATAATTCTTGAAGGTCTCAGCCGTGAACGCAGGGACTTGGTTTCGCCGAACACTAACTGTACTGACAATCGCGCCAG
>CAMNLS010000175.1 GCA_946543495.1 uncultured Selenomonadales bacterium
AGGATGCCGCGCAACTTCCCGACGTATTCGGCGTTAGCGTCGCTTGAACCGGACTTGCCACGCGAGCCAGTGAACTTGTTAAAGACCATGCCCTTGCCGAGATAAGCAACGTTCTTTTTTTCATAAGCGGAAGCATAGAGCGCGTCGAAGGCACTAGACACGTCCGAACTTAACATAAATGAATTCCTAAGCGCACGACGAACCGCAAGTTCGCTGTATTGCCCGCAAGCGTTGAGCAGTTCGGCAAGCGTGTTTTCAAGGAAGAATGACTGCATACCCGTTGCGCCGTAACTACCAATCTCCTCTTTGTCGACGAGCAAACAACATGCAGTCTTGCCGAACGTTTGATTCGCCGCCTCCAACATTGCAATCAGCGAAGTATAAGAGCATACGCGGTCATCTTGACCGTAGCCGAGCACCATGCTTCTATCAAAGCCGAGTTCGCGAGCCTTGCCAGCCGGAACCAGCGCGAGTTCAGCCGAAATAAAATCTTCCTCGTCAATGTCGTACTTGTCCTTGATGAGCTTGAGGATACCTTTCTTGACGGATTCTTTATCGTTCTCTTTAAGCGGGTAATTGCCGACGAGCACATCAAGCTTTTCGCCTTCGATGACTTTATCGGCTGTCTTCTTGAGTTGCTCTTGAGACAGATGAATCAGCAAATCCGTTACGCAAAAGACTGGGTCGCTTTCCTCCTCGCCGATGACGATTTCGACAACGCGCCCATCCTTTTTGACAACGACACCATGCATGGCAAGCGGCAACGTCACCCACTGATATTTTTTTATGCCGCCGTAGTAATGCGTATCAAGGTAAGCAAGCCCGCTGTCCTCGTAAAGTGGATTCTGTTTAAGGTCAAGACGGCAAGTGTCGACGTGTGCGCCGAGGATCTTCAATCCGTTTTCAAGCGGTTCCGTGCCGATTTGGAATAGGGCAACTGTCTTCTTCATGCACACGCAATAAACCTTATCGCCCGCCTTGAGCCGCGTCCCTGACTTAATCACGTCATCAAGATTCTTGTAGCCGACTTCCTCCGCCTGTTTAATCGCCTCGACGACGCTTTCACGTTCGGTCTTGCAACGGCTTATGAAGTCGATATAGCCCGCCGCCAAATTCTCCATAGCCGCTTTGTCGTCGTCGGTGTAGGTGCTCCATATGGAAGGTTTCTTATCCTTTTCTTCAGCCATTTTACGTTTCTCCTTTTCATCTTTGATTCGTTTCCACTCGCGCAATTTCTCTCGAAGTTCAGAGACCTGCGCGGTCATTGTCTTATTGTCCATCAATCAGCTTAATCACCTCTAAAAAGTTTTGAACGGACTCGGCGCGGTTGAATAAGTTCCTAAGCTCCGCCCCGCCCGTCAAGCCCTTAGTATACCACGCCGCATGCGCTCGCATTTCCTGAACGCCGACGCGTTCGCCCTTGTAGTAAATAATCTTCGACAAGTGTCGCCGCATGACTTCGGCGCGTTCTTCAACGTTCGGCGGTGGGAGTTTATCGCCCGTCAAAAAATATTTCAGCAAGCGATTGATAATCCACGGATTTCCCTGCGCGGCTCGACCAATCATCACGCCGTCGGCTTGCGTCGTCGAAAAAATTTTGTCTAAGCTGTCGAAGTCTCGCACGTCGCCATTAGCAATGACCGGAACTTTCACGGCGGCTTTGACGCGGGCAATCTCTTCCCAATTCGCCACGCCCGAATAAAATTGTTCGCGTGTTCGTCCGTGAATAGCTATGAAGTCGACGCCAGCCGCCTCCGCACGCTTAGCAACTTCAACGGCGTTAATATGTTCCGCGTCGACGCCCAGACGTATCTTAACGCTTACGGGCAAGCTAACGGCTTTCCTCACGGTGGACAAAATCTTTTCAAGTAGCGCGGGGTTCTTCATGAGTGCAGAGCCTTCGCCGTTCTTGAAAATCTTCGGCGCAGGGCAACCGCAATTAAAATCAATGACGGCAGCCGAGCAGAGTTGTTCGACGTAAGCCGCCGCCTCCGCGCAGATTGTTGGGTCGGAGCCGAAGATTTGAATTGCCGTCGGTCGCTCCTCTTTGACGGTCTCAAGCATCGCCAGCGTCTTTTCGTTGCGGTAATGAACGCCCGCCGCGCTAACCATCTCCGAGAACATCAGCAGATTATTTTTAATGTCTTCGTCGAGTAGCTCGCGCACCAAAACTCTGAACGCCGTATCCGTCACGCCCGCCATCGGTGCAAGAAAGATTGGTGTCTTAAAAATTTCTGCAACCGTCATTGTGAGTTCCGTTCATGCAAGACACGCAAGCCGCTTAGCGTCAAGAAGTGGTCAATCTTATCAATCGTCTTTGACTCGCGATAAATCATCTTGGCAAGCCCGCCCGTCGCGATAACCTTTGCTTTCCAGTCCGCGCCCATCTCCTCGCGAATCTTGTTGACAATCGCATCAATCTGCCCGACGTAACCATAAATGATTCCCGATTGCATACAAGTCGTCGTGTTGTGCCCGATAACATTCTTAGGCGGAATAAGTTCAATGCGCGGAAGTTTAGCCGTCGACGTGAAAAGAGATTCCGAACTTGCCACAATGCCTGGCGCAATCACTCCGCCCAAAAAGTCGCCCGTATCCGAGACAACATCAAAAGTCGTCGCCGTGCCTATGTCAATCACAATCAGCGGTCCGCCATACAGCTCGAACGCCCCGACTGCATTTACAATTCTATCCGCGCCGATTGCTCGCGGGTTCTCGTAATTAATCTTTATACCCGTCTTGATACCAGGTCCGACGACTAGCGGACGAATTTTAAAGTAACGCTCGCACATCTTGACGATAGGAACGACCATAGGCGGCACGACTGACGAAATAATTATATCCTTCACGTCGGAGAGTTTCACGCCTTGATAGCGGAACAAGTCATTAATCAACATGCCGTATTCGTCGCCGGTCTTCT
>CAMNLS010000176.1 GCA_946543495.1 uncultured Selenomonadales bacterium
TGAGAATCTTTTCGTAAGACCAACCCTCCTTAGCGTAGTCGCGTGCGCCAACTTGACTCATGCCGACGCCGTGCCCGCTCCCGTAGCCTGTGAAGATAATTTCTCCGTCGTCAAGTTTCATGTCAAAGAGCGTGCTCGGCAACGAAAACTTTTGGCGGAGTTCCGAGCCGGTGAATTGCTTGCCGTTAATCTGCGCGGACTGCACACGACCAGAGGAAGTCCTATCACTTGCACCATTGCCGACTGTCAGCTTGCTAAGTTTGATTGACTTCACGGCGTCGATATGAAGTTGAGTAGAAAAATCCTTCGCGGGAACTTTAACTGTCCACGGCGTGCCCAGCTTAATAACTTCCTTGACCGCAACAAGATAGGGTGCGGCTCTCCCCCAAACGTCTGCAACGTTTTCAGTCATGCCGCCTGAGTCCGCGTGAAAATTCGTGTCGATGAGTTTATCTTTATAGACCAGAACTTCGCCGCGCGTTTCGTCAATCGCCCTGTCAATCGAATTGTAATCCACTACGCCGATATAAACTTGGCAGTGCGTGGTTGAGCAGAGGTCAAAGCCTTCCGCCACGTGTCGACCGCGATTTTTCAGCGCGAACGACCGAGCCGCCACCGATTGAGCCTTCAAAGCCTCCGCAGGATGCGACGGCGACATTTCCTTTGACACCACGCCGCGCAGATACTCTTCCAGCGACACAAGGTTTATCACCGTCAACGAGTCCTTGCCCTTGTTGACGCTCACGCCGCCATAATATTTTTTCCCGTCAACCTCAACTTGTAAATCCTTAAGCGGAATTGTTTCGGGGCGGACTTCAACCGCGTTAATCTTTAGGTGTTCAAAGTCAACGATGAAACTGCCGCCAGCGGGAATCTTTTTAAGCACATTACCCTTTGCCGCGTTAATCATGACGCAGGGCGCAGAGACTTTTAAAGCGACTTGCTTAACACCGCTAAGCAGTCCGATGCGTATTTCAGGCGACCACGTTCCGGCTTCGGCGCGGCTCATCAATAAAATCATCAGCAGAGAGAAAAAAACTTTCTTGAGCATGTTAATCCTTCTTTGGCACAAAAACTTTACAGCGAATCAAGTTGTGTCCTTCGACGTGTTCGCTTTCATAAATCACGCGGAAATTTCTATCGGCAGATAATTGGTCAAAGAGAAACGGCGAGTTGTTTGTAAGGATTATGTGCGTGAAGTCGTAGCGATTAAAAAAATCTTTGTAGTTAAGATAACCATTCAAGAAGTCGCCGTACTCCTCGAAAATATTCTTTTGTCCGTTGTTGGCGGGAAGGAAAACTTCCGAGCGCGAGTCGATATAGTATTTGATTCCGAACGAACCCGCCAGCCCGCCGAGCCCTTGATTGACGTAAAGGGCAATATCTTCGGGGCGTTCGGTGCGCAGGATAAACTTAATCGCGTTTGTGTACGTTTCATTAAAGCCTTTATCTTTATCGTTGAACGTCGCTAACATAATCCCGCAAACAATCAGCGCGGTGACAAAGAGCGATATAATTTTTCTAGGCAATATCACGGGGTGAAGAATACGCCCTTCAACCTTCAAGACAAGCAGATTGTACATCACAAAGAGTATCGCTACGAAGAGCAACGTTTCAAGTTGCATTGAAAGCCGGTCTAGTCTATCGTTGAGGAGCGTCGTTATAATGATAGTGTTCACGAATGTCATTAGGAAGAAGGCTAATAAGAGCACGCCACGATTTGAGTACTTCTCGTCGTTCGCAGGCGATAAAAATTTAGCGGGGCTAGTTTCCCGCCACACGTAAGCCAGTGGGAACGTCGCTAACAGATAGAACAGAATTAAATTGCGGCTGTGCATTATCGCCATAAAAGTTATTCCGCCGCTTAAGAAAACGTATCGCCACGGAGTTTTAAACTTCGTCAACGAAAAGATTAGGAAAGCTTCTGTTGCATAGAAAATTTTTCCTTCAGTAGCATGAGCCGTAGGAGTGAACATTTCGCGCACACCCGAATTAATTCCTTCAACGCCATAGGAACGAAAGACATATGTCATCGCGTCAATGCCATAAGGATTAATCAATCCGCATAGAAAAATTCCAGCCATCGCCGCAAGCAAGAATTTTATGTGGCGAAGATTCTTCACGAACAAGAACGGCAAGCACACAACCAAAGACATTAACCAAACTGCCGCGTGCATGTTTACTAGGACGACGCTCACGAACGGTAACGGGATTAAAAATCTTGCGTTGGTCGTGCGCGTGAACTTTTCCAAAAAGAAGACTTCGATTAAAAGTAACGGTGCCGATAAGATGTGCGGGCGCGGAACAATCATTGTAGCCATTAAAAGCCCAACGATGAAACTTATCACGAATGACAAGATTTTATTTCCGCCGCTGACGAATAAGCACAGCCGCCAGTAAATTAAAATCGTTATCGCGCTTACAATGGCATCGAAGATTAAGAGTCCTTCAAAGCCAAAATTTTTATACGCTTCCCAAAACAAAACGCCGCTCAACCATTGCTGTGCTACGAGCTGTAAGTTTTCGTGGATTGTGAACGGGTCGATGTGCGGAAAGCCGTGTTCAAGGACGTAGCGACCTAAGTTCATGACAAAACGTGTATCCGCATCTTCAATGAACTTGAATAAGGGTTGCCACCATGCAATGCTTACTGATAGAAAAATTACTTGGATAGGCGTCAAAAACTTGTTAAGCATCACTCTTGACCTCGTGATAAGTTTGCTCGGCATTAACCTTCCAGATGTCCGACTTTTGAAACTTGCCAGCAATGGCACATACCGCCGCAATCGCCGTCAACATACTGTGATCCATGTTGTTATAACGGTGCTGACCATTGCGCCCAATGCAGTAAAGATTTTTTATC
>CAMNLS010000177.1 GCA_946543495.1 uncultured Selenomonadales bacterium
TGGCGTTAATCTTCCCGATTACGATGATTTTCGGGGCACTTGGGACGCTGTTTGAGACTGGCGGCAGTGCGGTCGTCTCGGAGAAGATTGGCGCGGGCGAAAAAACCCTTGCCGAAAAAATCATACGAACCAATTATCTTTTCGCGGCGGTCGTCGGGATAATCGTTGCGGTCGTCGGGAACATTATCATTGAACCGTTGCTTAGGCTCCTAGAAAGCAGTCCAGATGAGCAACACGTAATTGATTTGGCGGTTGCGTTCCTTAGAATCTCTTTTTGCGGATTGCCTTTCCTGCTTATGGTTTACCTAACGGGAGCTTTCATGCGTTGCATCGACAAGCCCGCGCACGTCCTCTACCTGGTCGGCTCAACCGTCGTGATAAACATAATCCTGGACGCGCTGTTTATAATCGTGTTCGGCTGGGGCATGAGAGGCGCGGCATTGGCTACGGTGCTTGCGCAAATCTCTGGTACAGCGATAGCTTTCTACTACTTCAAATACTCGCGGCAAAGGTTTTCAAGTTCGCGGAGCTTCAGCAGTCTCGAATATATCTTCCGTGAAATTAGAATCGGTGCAGGCTTCGCAGTCGCAACGGTTATGATGTCCGTTATCGAGTACTTCCTGAACGCGATGATTCTGCACTACGACGCGGCGAACTTGCTGGCTATGGCGACTGTCTCGAACATAATCTTATCGTTCGTGTTCTTGCCGCTTAACGGACTTGATACGGGCGTTCAACCTTTGGTCAGCCGACTCTACGCCGCTAAGAACGAAAGACATTGTACGCGGGTCATGAGATATAGTTTCTTCTTGACGGTGATTCTAACGTTCGCAATATACGCGGTGCTGATGATATTCACGGAGGAGTTGACGCGGATTTTCCTAGACAGCGACGAGCCGATAACGCCGGAGATGCTAACCTTCCTGCGGGCAATGTTCGTCTTGCAACCGTTCGTCGGGCTGTACACGTGGCTAAGCGGAATCATGGCGGCTTTGGAGGACGAGTGGCGCAATCTGGTAATCAGTCTGATTCCGCTGGTCGTGCAAGTGCCGCTGATTTGGCTGTTGCCCAAGCTCTTGCCGATAGAATACATTTCCCTGAACTATTCAATCAACGACATGGCGGAGGCGGCAGTAGCTTTCCTTCTGATAAGGTCTTTCTTGAAGTCAAAGGGCTTATCACTTAAGAAAATTTTTTATTCGCGATGATTAGGGGAGGTAACTTTAATGGCGAGATTATTTGGGACAGACGGCGTTCGCGGCGAGGCGAATACGAAACTGCCGCCGGAATTGGCATATCGTATGGGAAGAGCGGCAACGATTTATTTTGGTCAACACTCAGACGGCACGCCGCAAATTTTAATCGGACGTGATACGCGCATTTCGGGCGAAATGTTGGAGTCGGCATTGGTTGCGGGCATATGCTCGGCGGGTGGCAATGCAATCCTTGCGGGCGTGGTTCCTACTCCCGCAGTTGCTTACCTTGCAAGGAAACTTCATGCGGCGGCAGGTATCGTAATCAGCGCATCACACAATCCCTTTCACGACAACGGAATAAAATTTTTCGGCGGCGACGGCTACAAGCTCCCCGATAAAGTTGAGGACGACATTGAACAAATCGTTCACGACTTGGAAGGCGGAAAGGATTTCGCAAGACCGACCGGCGAGGGCGTTGGGCACATTGAATATCGGCAAAACCTCTTGGAAGATTATATAAGCTTCGTCATGAACACGACCAGCGAACGCTTCGACGGCATGAAGATTGTCCTTGACTGTGCAAACGGTGCGGCTTATAAGGCAATGCCAACGGTCTTAGAACGGCTCGGCGCGGAACTGATTCTTATCGGCAACAAGCCCAACGGCGTCAACATCAACGACTATTGCGGCTCAACGCACATGGAAAATTTGCGGCTGGCAGTGCTAAGGAACAAAGCGGACATTGGCATTGCGCACGACGGCGACGCGGACAGGTGTCTTTGCATTGACGAGCGCGGCGAGATTATCGACGGCGATCACATCATGATTATTTGCGCTAAGTTGATGATGAAAGTCGGCGCGTTGCCTGATAAAACTGTCGTAGCGACCGTGATGAGTAATATTGGATTCCGTCAAGCGTTGAAGGAACTCAGCTTGACTTGCGAGATAACGAAGGTCGGCGACCGTTACGTTCTGGAAAATATGCGGGCGAATGGTCACAGGCTCGGCGGCGAACAGAGCGGACACATAATCTTTCCCGATTACTCGACGACGGGCGACGGTCTGATAACGGCGTTGCAAGTCCTAACCGCCATGAAGAAATTCAATGCGACGGCAAGCAAGCTCAACGCGTTGATGACGACTTATCCGCAAGTGCTGTTGAATGTCCGCGTTAAAGATAAGGAGGCTTGCCAAAATTCTTCGGCGGTCAAGCTGGCGATTGTCGAGGGTGAATCCGAACTCGGCGCGAGCGGCAGAATTTTAGTTAGGGCGTCTGGCACTGAACCATTGATTAGAGTTATGGCAGAAGGTCCCGATAAAAATCAACTCAACAGGATTTGCAATAAGATAGCCGCGGAGGTCGAAAAGGTCAGTGGTTGAGGGCGCGATAATCTTAGCAAGCTTCGGTTCAGCGGATGACGCGATACGCGCAAAGACATTCGACAAGCTTGCGGCGGAGATTGCTCAAGCCTTCCCGCTGTTCGAGATGCGGCAGGCGTTCACGTCAAACTTTATTATTCGTAAGCTGGCACTTCGTGGAGTCTTTATCCGAACGCCCGCCGAAGAAGTTTCAAAGCTCCGCGCAGAGGGATTCAAACGGATAATCATCTTGCCGACGCATTTAAC
>CAMNLS010000178.1 GCA_946543495.1 uncultured Selenomonadales bacterium
GCGGTCAAGTCGCGGGCATTAGCCGAGCCGACTTCAATCTTAGTCATGAGCCGTTCAAAGTCATGAATATCCTTTAGAGCCTCGCGCAAGTTCTTTTGCGTAGTGAAGTTCTTAAAGAGTTCCTCCACCGCGTCAAGCCGTCGATTAATCGCGGTGATGTCAACGAGCGGACTTTCAAGCCAACGACGTAGCAGACGATTGCCCAAAGGCGTCTTCGTGTAGTCGAGCACGTCAAAGAGCGTATCTTTCTTGGAGCCGTCGCGCAGGTTCTTCACGACTTCCAAATTCCTTAGAGCCGTCGCGTCAAGGATAAGATGATTGCCAATGTCAAAGCGCGTGAGTTTCGACAGGTGCTTTAAGTCGGTGCGCACAGTCGCGTGAATGTACTGCAGAAGATTTTCCACAGCTTGAGCGGCAAGCTCGGCGGTAGGTAAGGCGTCTTCGTTGAAGTGTTGCGCGGAAAAGTTTTCGTCGGAAATTTTTTCTGTGTCAAACGTCGTGAACGTGCAACCGTCAAGCTTGAGGTCGGTAAAGCTTTTCAACCGCTTAAAGAAGGTCGGCTCGCCCGTGATTAAAATTTCGTGCGGGCTAAGGCGATAGAGTTCGTCGAAAAGATTTTGTTCACGATTGCCGCCGTCATAGAGCGCGTAAAAAATTTCGCCCGTGGAGATGTCCGCGCCCGCCAAAGCAATTTCGTCGTCGCCCTCAGCAATCAACGCAAGATAATTATTCGCCGCCGTCGTCAAAGCGTCTTCAGTTAGAATTGTGCCAGGCGTGACGATTTTAGTTAATGCGCGTTCAGTTAAGCCCTTAGCCTTAGGGTCGCCGATTTGGTCGACGATTGCCACGCGATAGCCTTTAGCAACGAGCTTTTGCAAATAACCTTCGACGGCGTGGGCGGGAACTCCGCACATGGGCACTTGCTGACGATGCGTCAACGTCAAGCCGATTTCGCGCGAGGCAGTTACGGCATCATCATTAAACATTTCGAAGAAGTCGCCGAGTCGGAAGAATAAAAGTTCGTTAGGGTGTTGAGATTTCTGCGCGTGATACTGTTCCATCATCGGCGTTAAGTTTTTGTCGTTCAAGTCCTCACCTCTGAAAAATTTAATCGCCGCCAGTTTAACACCTTGCGCCGTTAATGTCCAAAAAATCTCCATAATGTCGCCCGTCAAGCGACAAAAAAATTTTAGCCTTTGATAAAATAACGAAACTTCAAATATTTTTCTAGGAGGAGGAATTTTTATGTCAGACAATCCTATAATTAATTTTTTAAAATGCTTGGTCGGTTACTTCATGGGAATGCTAATCTGCACTTGGATTGCCGAGAAGATTCTTTGGGATTTTTCTCAAATGGGGATATTCCTTGTGCAAGGACATTTTCTAAAAGGAATTATCCTCGCTGCAGTTGCCTACTTTATTTATTTTTTCTGCGCGCTTTTGACGGCTTCGGAAGGCGAAAGTGGTAAGTTCACTATAGCGATTATAATTATTTTTTCGCTGTTCAGCATGTATAACGAAATTGATGATTTTGCGGGTAAGTCGGAAGGCATAGAATTTGTCGGCAGTGCGCTCTTTTATGTAATTGCTATGCTGAACGACACCTTGCGGATTATTGCTACATTGCACGCGTTCAAAGATGTATCATAACAAGAAATTTTTTTTGATAAGCACGGGTTCTTGTCTGTACTGGTTTTATCTTAAAATTCACAGCGGAGGTTTAATCATGGAAGACAAAAATCTTGAGTTGATGCTTGTGGCTTATATCAAAAGGATTTATATCATTGAAAGATTACGTCGTCTTAAATTTAATTGCGTGGTGCCAGCTGTGTCAGTTGTGCCAGTTGAGGAGATAAACTTTCTTAAGCTATTGGCAGAAAATGCGAGCGAAACTTTTTCGGAAATGCTTCTGCGGCTTATCAAAGAGAGCGGAGAAAAAAATTCAATCGTCTACACCCGCGCCAATATAGACCGCAGACATTTCTCCAAGATTGCCAATAACCCCGACTACAAGCCCAGCAAGCAGACTGCCCTTGCCTTTGCACTTGCACTGAAATTGGACTTCGATAAAACGCAAAAACTTCTTGCCGTAGCAGGTTACACGCTGAGCAAATCAACTCTTCCCGACGTGATTGTTTCGTTCTTCATTGAATACAAAATTTTTGACGTGGACTTGGCTAATCAAGTACTTCATAAATATAATCTTCCATTACTCGGCGGTTGAAAAAGGAGGAATTATCATGAGAACAGTAAAGACGGAAGAAGAATACGCGGACGCCATTAATAGTAGGGAAGACTCAATAGAAATTGTAGGCGACTTGCGCAATAAAGTAATAAAAATTAAAGCTACAGGCTCAATTGCTTGGGGAATTGCGTTTGCCGCAATAGTTGTTGCAGTTGGAATGGCAATGTCGGGAGTCGGAGTTCCTGTAGCGGCGGCAAGTGCTTTCGCGGCTACGACGGTTCTTGGCATAAGTACTACGACTGCGGCTATAGCGATTGCGGTGGCGGCAGGAGGCACAGCCGTTTTGACTGCTACTCGCGATGATTACAGAATCGTTGAACAAAATTCTAAACACGTTATCTTGAAAAGATGTTAAGACGACTTACCTTTTAAGGGCAAAAAAATTCCCTCCATGTTCGGAGGGTTTTTTTAGTCTTGGCGAATCATTTTGGCGGAAAAGAATCCGTCGGTGTTCGTGACGTGAGGCAAGAGCGTTTTCATTTCGACAAGCGCGAATTCTTTATGAGCCGATAAAAATTTTTCGACGACCTCTTGATTCTCGCGGCGTGTGATAGTGCACGTGCTGTAAAG
>CAMNLS010000179.1 GCA_946543495.1 uncultured Selenomonadales bacterium
GATTTTCGGTCCGTGGATGCTTAGAATTATGGTTGAATTTTTTTCGGGAATATTTGTTAATTTGCCAGCTCGAATCGGTTGAGTACTATCTTGCCGGGAGGTCGAAAGTTTGACAGAAATTGACTTTTACGACGTATTTCAAGGGCAAGTAGCGGCTTTTTTGCTTGTGCTCACTCGGACGAGCGGCATTTTTTTTATTTCGCCGTTCTTCGGGAGTCTGAACGTTGCTTACAGAATAAGGGCGGCGGTCGCGATTATGTTCGCTGTAATACTTTTCCCGGTTGTCGTGAAAGAAGCCGTGATTCACGCGCCCGCAACAATTATAATGTTCGCCTTCACCGTCGCTAAAGAACTTTTTATCGGTTGGCTAATTGGACTAGTCGCTTACATTACGTTGACGGCGGTAAATACTGCGGGCAAAATTATGGATATGCAAGTCGGCTTTGCAGTCGTGAACATGATGGACCCGACGACGCAACAGCAATCCGGTCTTCTCGGAACTTTTCTTTACAACTTGACGATAATTTATTTTGTGATAACTAATGGTCATCATGTAATCATTTCGGCACTAGCGGAAAGTTTTCGCGTTATTCCGCTTGATTCAATGGTTTGGAATACGTCACTGCCCGAACTCATAACGGATTTGACAGCGGCAATTTGGATGAACGGAATGAAAATCGCTATGCCCGTAACCTTCGCAATTTTGCTAACCAACGTTGGAATGGGTATCTTAGCTCGCACAATGCCGCAAATGAATATTTTCGTTGTCGGTATCCCAATGCAGTTGACGATTGGCATGGCGACTGTCGCAATGATTTTGCCGTTCTATACTCTCTTCCTGGACGTGATTTTTAATGAAATGTACGCACATATCGGAATTGCACTCAAAGCCCTTGCGCCATAATGCAATACGTAATGAAGACGAACTAGTCCCTAATCCCCAGTCCCTAATCCCTGAATTCGTATTCGACCTGCAACGCTTCGACGGCGAGAAGACAGAGGAGCCGACTTCCAAAAAGCGCGAAGACGCTCGCAAAAAAGGTCAAGTCGCTCGAAGTCAAGAACTTAATACGGCATTTGTCCTTTTAATTGGCTTTTTGATTTTGAGAATTCTTTGGGAATACATTTACGTAAACATTGCCGAATACACGGTTTATCTTTACTCGAACATTTCGCAAAGCACATCGACTGAAAGTATTTCAGAACTTTTCATAGGAATTATGCTACTTTTGGCGAAAACAGTTATGCCGGTAATGTTCTCGATTTTAATCGTTGGACTTGCCATAAACGTTTTCCAAGTCGGGCTTATGGTCTCAACGGAGAAATTGGAGCCGAAGTTAGAAAATCTCAATCCAATAAACGGCTTCGGGCGAATTTTTTCAAAGCGGTCGCTCGTTGAGCTTGCAAAGTCCATTTTCAAAATCATTGTTATCGGCTACTTTCTCTACCTCTACTTAAAAGACCAAATTCCGCTCGTGCCGCAATTTATCTTCTTCGACTTGGAGCACTCACTCGCGACGATTGCTGATATAATTTTCGTAATGGCATTTCAAGTCGTCGGCGTGATTTTCATAATGGCGGCGGCGGACTACGCTTACCAGAAATGGCAGACAACGCAAGATTTGATGATGAGCAAGCAGGAAGTCAAAGACGAATTCAAGCAAATGGAAGGCGATCCGCAGATTAAAAGCCGCATTAGGCAGAAACAACGTCAAATGGCAATGCAGCGCATGATGAGCGAAGTGCCAAAAGCTGACGTTATCGTCACGAACCCGACGCATTTAGCGGTTGCACTTAGCTACAAAAAGGGAATGATTGCGCCGCTCGTTATTGCCAAAGGTCAAGATTTAGTCGCGGAGAAAATCAAGGAGATTGCGCGAGAACATCATATTTTGATTGTCGAGAATAAACCCGTAGCGCGTGCACTTTATGAAGCGGTCGAAGTCGGGGAAGCGGTGCCCGCCGAATTATATCAAGCCGTCGCGGAAATTCTCGCCTATGTTTACAGAATCAAGCACCGCAAAGTTGCATAATAAATTTAGGAGGTTCTACTCATGAGACTGATAAAATTTCTCTTAGCCTTTGTATTTGCATGGGCATTTATCTTCGTGCCCGCGCAGGTTTCGGCGGAAACTACAACCGTTATTCTCGTCCGTCACGGTCAAACCGCTTACAACTTGCAAAATCGATATCAAGGTTTTTTGGACATTCCGCTTAATGAAAACGGACTTGAACAGGCTAAACTTTTGGCAGAGAGCCTCAAGGATTTTCCAATCGACGTTTTTATTTCCAGTCCGCTTAATCGCGCCTACGTGACGACAGAGACTGTTGCCAAAATGCACGGTATGGAAATTGCCTACACCGACGACCGACTTAAAGAAATTAACTTTGGCGATTTTGCAGGACTTACTTCCGAAGAGGGAATGGAAAAATTTCCAAAAGAAGCTAAGCTTTGGTTGGAATCGCCTTCGCTCCTGACCTTCCCGAATGGCGAAAACCTCCGCGACATTCAATATCGCGGACGTGCAGCGTTGGAAGATGCAGTCGCTAAATATCCCGGCAAGACAATTTTTATCGGTGCTCACAGCAGGTTGAATACTACTATTATCTGCAGTATGCTCGGTATTGACCTTGAACATTTCTGGCAAGTTCCCCAAAGTAATACTTGCGTCAACGTCCTAAAATACAAAGACGGCGTTTGGACTGTTGAAATAATGAATTCCGTCGCGCATCTCGGAAAGCTAATCATGTAAAAATTTTTTAGGAGAAAATTAAATGCCCGCACCAGCAGATGTCTTAGAAGCCGAACC
>CAMNLS010000180.1 GCA_946543495.1 uncultured Selenomonadales bacterium
TTCGCAGTCGTTTCCGAAGAAGTCCGCAAACTCGCCGAAGAATCGCAAGAAGCCTCGCAGAAGATTGCAACCCTTATTGGTGAAATTCAGACTGAAACCACAAGTGCCGTTGACTCCATGCAAAAAGGTAATGCGGCAGTTCGTAGGGGTACTGAATCCGTCGAGAGATTGCGTTCAACGTTTGACAGCATCAAAGACGCTTCCTCTAAAGTCGAAATGGAAGCAAAGAATATGGTCAACGAACTCAAGGCAGTCGAAACTGCAACGTTCAAGATTCGCGACTGCAACGATAAGACATTGGAAAAAGGTCTCAGCGTCTCGAAGGAAATGGAAAGCGTGTCTGCAGCGGCAGAGCAACAATCCGCCTCGTCCGAAGAGATTTCCTCTGCAGCAGATGAACTCGCTCGCCTCGCGCAAGACCTGCAGAACTCCTTGCAGATGTTCCAATACTAAAGACATATCGCTTAATAAAAATTTCAGCCTCGACAAACGTCGGGGCTTTTTTGTTTGCAGGGATTAAGAACGTTGCGGCGAATAATCATTGAAAACTTTTGAACGGAGGCGAATCATTTTGTTGACCTATAACTATTATGGACACGCTTGCTTTCAGCTCGACGACGGCACGACTAAAATTCTTTTCGACCCATTCTTGACGGGCAACCCGCAAGCGTCGATTAATCCAGATGACGTTGAGGCGAATTATATCCTCGTGACACACGCGCACGGCGACCACATCGGCGACGCCTACGACATTTTGGAACGCACTGGCGCAACGGCTATCTGTATCCCTGAAGTGACCGATTTTGTGGGCGAAAATATCAAAGCTATCGGCATGAACTTGGGCGGCACGGTTAAGTTGCCTTTCGGCTTTGTGCGCATGGTACCTGCTCTGCACTCTTCCGGCGTTGGCGGCGGCATTTCTTGCGGCTACGTTGTCGGCATCGGCGGCAAGGTCATCTACTACGCGGGCGACACGGCTCTTTTCTCCGATATGAAGTTAATCGGCGAACGCGATAAGATTGACTATGCGATTCTGCCAATCGGCGGGCATTACACTATGGATCCTATCGACGCGGCTAAGGCGGTTGCTTTCCTCGACGCGGCGAACGTTATCCCCTTGCACTACGACACGTGGGACGTTATCAAGCAGAACGCCGAAGATTTGCTTAAGCTCGTTGAGTTCGCCAAAGTTCACATCGTCAAGCCGGGTCAATCTCTTGAGTTGACGTGAAGAATAGAGTTAAAAACTTCGACGCCGCGCCGTTTGACTTGACAAATATTGTTAATTCGATAAAATCATTGCACTTGACGCAATCGCCGCGTGAAAGACTCGTCGTCATCTTGGGCGCGACTTCCACCGGCAAAAGTTCGTTAGCTTTGACGCTCGCAAGGGAATTCGACACGGAAATAATTTCGGCGGACTCAATGGCAGTTTACAGAGGTTTCAATGTCGGGACGGCTAAACCTTCGCAAGCAGAGTTGGAGCACGTGCCGCATCATCTGATAGACATTTTGGACGCGGAGGAAAAGTTCAGCGTCGGAGAGTTCGTCAGGCGTGCGCGACCGATAATCAGCCAACTCAATCAGCGCGGAAAGCTTCCAATCGTGGCGGGCGGCACGGGTCTTTACATTCAAGCACTCGTCGAAGGCTACGAACTTGATGACGCGGGCAAAAGTTTAATCAGTCACTACAAGCAAACGGGCGAATTGATTTACGACGTGTTAGTCTTCGGCTTGACGAGCGAACGCGCAGAGCTTTACGACAGGATTAATCAGCGGACGGAGAAAATGTTTGCGGACGGCTTGATTGACGAAGTTAAAGCCTTGCTAGCAAGCGGAATCAGTCCGACGGCTCAAGCGATGCGCGGTATCGGCTACAAGGAGACAGTCGAATATCTTCAAGGCGGCGCGACACTCGACGAAACAATTTCAAAAGTTGCTCAAGCCACGAGAAATTTCGCTAAACGCCAGCTCACATGGTATCGGCGAATGAACTACATAACGTGGTTAAAAATATAATGCTTTGCAAAGGAGAGAATCTTAATGGCATCAGCAAAACCAATCAATCTGCAGGAAAACTTCTTGAATCAGGCTCGCAAGGAAAGTGTGCCCGTGACGATTCATCTTGTCAACGGCTTCCAAATTAAAGGAATGATTCGCGGCTTTGACCAGTTCACGGTCGTTATCGACGCTATGGGTCGTCAGCAAATGGTTTTCAAGCACGCAATCTCGACAATCACACCGGCAAGACCGCTCGGAGCTAAACCGGCTACCGCAGACGAAAAACCTGCTGAAGACGCCGCGCAGGCAGAACCTGCAGAGGTTAAAGCGGAATAAACTTTCTTTTCGGCGAGGCAAATAAAATGATTCGAGGCTTTGAGATTCTCGAAGGGTATGACGGAATTCACTTACCGACACGCAAGACGGCTTTAAGTGCAGGCTACGACTTGGAGGCGGCAGAAGATGTTCACGTGACGGATAAAAGGATTTCGCTTGTGCCCACGGGTCTCAGAGCCTTTTTTCCTGCCGATGAGGTCTTGTTAATTTATCTGCGCTCAAGTCTTGCCGTCAAGCACAATTTGATTCTTGCTAACGGCGTGGGCGTGATTGACGCGGATTATCGCGGACATATTATCTTGCCCGTGATAAGTCTTAGCGGCGAATTCGAGATTAAACGCGGCATGAGGATTGCGCAAGGTCTCTTCCAAAAATATCTGACGGTCGACGGAGATATAATCGGCATCGGCGAGACTAGGCGCGGGCGTTTCGGTTCCACGGGCGATTTTTGATTGGAGATATTAAAATGAG
>CAMNLS010000181.1 GCA_946543495.1 uncultured Selenomonadales bacterium
GATTAAAACTTTTGCGCGGCAATACGGATTCAATGAGGACGTTTTTTATATCGGGCGTTCGCTTGATTATGATGTTGCGTTGGAAGGTGCGCTTAAGCTCAAAGAGATTTCCTACATACACGCGGAGGCTTATGCGTCGGGCGAACTCAAGCACGGAACGTTAGCTTTAATCGTCGAGGGCGTGCCGGTTATCGCGCTTGCCACTCAAAAATCTGTCTACGAAAAAACGCTGTCGAACATTAAAGAAGTCAAAGCTCGTGACGCGGTTGTTATCGGCATAGCGGCGGCGGGTGATTCGGAGCTTGAAAAATATCTCGACCACGTGATTTTTGTTCCAGAGACTGACGAGCTTTTAATTCCGTTGTTGACCGTCGTGCCGTTGCAGTTACTTGCCTACTACGCGGCGATAACCAGAGGTTGCGACGTGGATAAGCCGCGCAACCTTGCAAAGTCGGTGACGGTGGAATAATGAGGGACACCTTCTTCAAGGATGAAACTTCCGTTCTGATTCTTGCCGACGCGCTTGAAACTTTGGAGCAAATGCCCTCTGAATACGTCGATGTAATTTTCGCTGACCCGCCATATTTTTTATCTAACAACGGTTTCACTTGCAAGAGCGGCAAAGCGGTATCCGTTAATAAAGGCGACTGGGATAAAGCTTCCACGCTTGAAGATAAGCACAAGTTCAATCGCCGTTGGATTAATCTTTGCAAGAGAATTCTCAAGCCGAACGGAACAATTTGGATTAGCGGGACGCTTCATAACATTTATTCGGTCGGCATGGCTCTTGAACAAGAAGGCTTTAAAATTATCAACAACATCACTTGGCAAAAGACGAATCCGCCGCCGAATCTTAGTTGCAGATATTTCACGCACAGCACCGAGACTATTCTTTGGGCAAAAAAAAACTCTTCCGCTAAACATTATTTCAATTACGAGTTGATGAAGGAGCTTAACGGCGGCAAGCAGATGAAGGACGTTTGGACGGGAGCACTGACGCCACAACGCGAAAAAATTTTCGGCAAACACCCGACGCAAAAGCCGCTTTATCTGCTTGAAAGAATTATTCTTGCTTCAACCCGTGAAGGTGATTTGATTATGGATTGTTTTTGCGGTTCAGGTACAACGGGCGTTGCGTGCAAGTTGCTTGGAAGGAAATTCATCGGCATTGACAATAACCCCGAATTCATCGCGCTAGCTAAGGAAAGGTTGATTCATGCTCATGCATAGAGATTTTGAGACTTGGTTTAAAACTTTTCGTGAGTCCATAAACAGATACGACTATTACACGGACTTTGCCAAAGTCTACGAGAACGCCGCGAAGTTCAAGCGGCAGATTTATCTTTTAAATTCGCTGGTCGGCTCGAAGAATATCGAACAAGAGTTTGAAGACCTCTTAACGGAATATCCTAAATGCCTGCAGGCAGTGCCGATTCTTTTAGCCGTTCGGGCGTCTGAAATTTATTGCCAAGACGAACGCGGAGCCGTGACTTACAATTTCAATGCGCCGAATCAATCTGTTGAGCAGTATAAATATTTCATGCGTCAAACGGGGCTGTTCGATTTGTTGGGGAGCCACGTTATCGCCAACCTTTATGATTACGTGACGGGCGTCGAAGTCGGGCTTGATTCAAACGGGCGGAAGAATCGCGGCGGTCATCAAATGGAAAGTCTCGTCGAAAGTTTCTTGATTAAAGCGGGCATCATCTACTATAAGGAAATGTACCTTGCTGACGTTGAGAAAATGTTCGGGCTTGACCTTAGCGCAATTTCGGCGGGCGGCACTTCGACTAAGCGTTTTGATTTTGTCGTCAAGGCGTCAAGAAAAGTTTTTGGCATTGAAACGAATTTTTATGCAAGTGGCGGTTCCAAGCTCAATGAAACGGCGCGTAGTTATAAAATGCTCGCCGAAGAGTCAAGAACTATTCAAGGCTTCAAGTTCGTTTGGATAACGGACGGCGAAGGCTGGCAATCTGCGCGGAAAAATTTAAAGGAAACGTTCCTTGTGCTCGATACACTGTATAACATTGCGGATTTGGAAGACGGAACTTTGACGGAGCTTTTCAAATGATTAAACGTGTAGAAATTTTAGGCGGCAACGTGACGTTGCATCCAATTTGTTTAGGCGAAACTTTGTTTTGGAGTTTTCTCTATGATTGAACGTGTAGAAATTTTAGACGTGAAGGTCGACGCGGTGACGATGGCTCAAGCAGTCGAACGCGTGATAAATTTAATCGGAGCGGGCAAGCCGTCAATGGTGGCGACGGCGAATGCTGAAATGCTTTTGAACGCCACGCACGACAACGAATTGAAAAAAATCTTGAACGCGGCAAATTTAGTTGTGCCCGACGGCGCGGGAACTGTTTGGGCGGCGCGACATCTCGGAAAGCAAATGCCCGAACGCGTCGCGGGCTTCGATTTGGTTCAGGAGCTAATGAAAATTGCTCCCGCTCATGATTTTAAATTCTTCTTCTTCGGAGCCGCACCCGGTATCGCCGACAAAGCTAAAGCCAAAGCCGAATCACTTTACCCCGGAATAAAAATCGTCGGCACTCGCAACGGCTACTTTAAACCGGACGACGAACCAGAAATTATTTCGCAGATTAAAAGTTCTCGCGCTAATGTCTTACTTGCGGCGTTGGGCGTACCTAAGCAGGAAAAGTGGCTCTTCAAGTACAAAGACGAACTCAAAGTTCCCGTGTCAATCGGCGTTGGCGGAACGTTCGATGTTATGGCGGGTGTC
>CAMNLS010000182.1 GCA_946543495.1 uncultured Selenomonadales bacterium
AAGTTGAGCAACGACATTTTTGGACAGGAGTTCGATTCTCCTCATCTCCACCAAATAAAAAATAACAGCCCGACGGTTTAACGCCATCGGGCTTTAACTTTTATTCAAGTGTTATTCGTGTGAACGTTCGCCCACAAGGACACGACTCACAAATTTTTTTTGCCGCTTGCCCCGTCCTGTAACGAATCAACGGTTGAGCCTGCGCGGTCAACGTGGTTATGACAAGTTCGCCGCTCACAACCTCAGCTAAGAAATTATCTTCCTGCACGTGATAACCTGTCCCGCATTGATAAAGCCAGCTACCTTCGGGCGGCGCGTAAAGCCTACAGCCTTTAAAGGTCAACGTGTCTTCCTCAAGCTCAACGACTGTATCAACGCTGAAGTTTTCCTTAAGGACGACCGTCGCGCCGATTGACTCAAGAGCATAGAGCACGTCAAGCAATCTGCTGTCCGATAAGTCGCCGCGAATGCCGACAATCGAACCGCGCAAGACCCCCGCCGCCATTAGACAGCGTATCATCATCTCGACGTTGTTACGAATGTCGCCCCGCGTGTAGAACCTTGTTAGCCCGCCGATGTGATTTATTCGCACGATGCTAGACAGCGGCAACGTTAAAAGTTCAAACTCATTGCCGCGAAGCTCTTCACGCGTCAGGAATGGTAGCTTATCAACGTCAGCAAGGCTTTGAATATCATCGGGCGTTACGCCGTGTCTTTGGAAGGTGTTTTGATAAAACGCGCTCTTATCGTAAGCCCACGCGATAATTTTTTTCAGCCGCTCAAGTTGAAGAATGTCTAGTTCCTCGCGGCGAACGTGCTCTATCTCAAACATTATTCAATCGGACGCTGATAGAAGAACGGCTTATAAGTTACGTAGCCCATTTGCCGCGAATTTAAAATGGATTCGGTGCCGCCGACGAAGAGAATTCCGCCGGGCTTGAGTGCCTTGAAGAAGTTCCGATAAAGTTGATCCTTCGCCTCGTCCGTGAAGTAGATGACGACGTTGCGGCAGAGAATCAAATCGAAATTCCGCTCGAAGGGGTCTTTCAAAAGATTGTGGCGGCGAAAGTCGACGGGTATTTTAATTTCGGGCTTGATAGCGAACTTGCCGTCGGGCGTCTTGGTGAAGTATTTGGTTTTGCGGTCAGGGCGCATGGCTTTAATCTCGTCAGCGGTGTAAATGCCCTTCTTCGCCTTACCGAGAATTTCAATGTCGAGGTCGGTGGCAAGGATTCTGTGACGTTTGCCCGGCGTCAATTCTTTCATGATAATCGACAGAGTATAAGGCTCCGCGCCGATTGAACAGCCCGCGCTCCAAATGTTAAGCGAATCATTGCTCTTGAGCAGATACGGAATGATATCTTTCTCGACTTGGTCGAACTTGTCGGGGTTGCGGAAGAATTCCGAGACGTTGATAGTCAGATACTCTATAAAGTCGGCGAACTTCTGCTTATCCTTGGAGGCGTCTGCGAAAAACGATGTGTAGCTTTTGAACTCAGTCTTCTGAATGAGGTTGTTGATACGCCGGCGCATTTGTTGTTCTTTATAAAGCTGCAAATCAATGCCCGTCTTGCGATTCAGTTGTTGCTTAAAAACTTCCCAATCCTTATCATCCATAAGTGTTCCTCCTTGTTAAAAAGTTTAATAGCATTGTAGCAGAGGTAAGGAATAATTTCAACATAAAAGCCCCCGCATTGAACGGAGGCTTTGGAATTTTCTTTATTGGTCGGAGCAACAGGATTTGAACCTGCGACCCCCTCGTCCCAAGCGAGGTGCGCTACCGAACTGCGCTATGCCCCGACGCCGCAGATTTTACACAATCGCGTTCGCGCTGTCAAGCAGTGATTTATCCAACACAGTCAAGATAACGTCGATGTCGCCCGGAAAACTTTTTATAGCTTGAACAGCAACCTTGAGTGCGTCGAACTTCGGATAGCCGTAAATGCCGCTTGAGATTAGCGGAAAAGCAACGCTCTTCAGATTGTTATCGGCGGCAAGCTTTAAGCTGTTCGTGTAGCAGTTACTTAAAAGCTGCTCTTCGCCGAAGGTGCCGCCTTGCCAAATCGGTCCTGCCGTGTGAATGATGAACTTCGCGGGCAAATGGAAACCAGGTGTTATGACCGCCTCGCCCGTTTGAATCGGCGCAAGCTTATTGCACGCCTCTTGAAGCTCACGATAGCCCGCCGCACGGAAGATAGCTCCGCAGACGCCGCCGCCCGCTAAAAGTTGAGTGTTCGCCGCGTTCACAATGGCATCAACCTTTAACGTCGTGATGTCCGCGCTTAGAATTTTTAACGTCATGACTTACAGCTCCAAACTCATGAACACTTCGCTGGTGTCTAGGTCGAAGATTTGAATCTTATCCTCGGTGATGAGGGCTACGCTCGTGCGCTTGTCGGGCTGATTGGTAAGGTAAGGCGAGACCGTGCCGGGGTTAAGGAAAATTGTATTGCCGCGACGTTCCAAAACGGGCTTGTGAATGTGTCCGTTGATAAAAATATCTGCGCGGAAGGTCTTAGCCGTCTTGTCCTTATCGGCGTCGGTCGGCAATAGGTGCCCGTGATTTACGACAATTCTTTTGCCATTCGCGAAGACGTGAGCATAAGGAATAAGCACAGGGACTTCCAAGACAAGCTGGTCAACTTCGCTGTCACCGTTGCCGCGAGCAATCACGAACGGAATCTTTGACGCGTTGATAAAGTTCGCTAAAGCCTTCGGGTTGTAGT
>CAMNLS010000183.1 GCA_946543495.1 uncultured Selenomonadales bacterium
TCTTTATAAACGTCGCAGAGATTATCCGCCGTCAAATGTTTGCAGACACCGTCGCCGCGGTCAAGCTCCTTTTTATAGAAGGGTGATAGCCGAATATTTCTGCAACACGCGCCGCACCTGTCACAATCAAAGCTCAAACAGAATCAGTCCGCCTTTCCGCTGATAGCCCGTGTTCCACAGCGTCACGAAGTTAAACCAACGCCCAACGCCATAGCTCACCGCTTGAACAAAAGAATTCTCGCCGCGCACTTCGTAGCCGTTCAAGATGAACCAATGCCAAACATAATCACTAAGTGACGCCGCTTGATGATTGAGCACTAAGCACGGCACCAGATAGCCCGCGTCAATCTGCTTGCAGATAACCTGCCACGTGTCAGCCAAATTATTTTCCCCCGACCAACCCGACATCTTAACGTCCGCGCCTCTGTCCTTCAAGAATCGCCCGAAGCCGTCAAGGTAAATCTCCAGCCTATCGACGCCCGACCATCGCGGATATAAATACGGCTCCATAATCTTTCCGAAACGCAAGTAATCTTCCCGCGTGAGGTGTTCCACGTCGAACGGATACAAGCCGCGCAGTCCGAAATATTTTTCAAAGCAAATGGCGCAGTCGCAAGCCGTGACTGCCGCGCACCCGCCCACGTGCATTCCAAAGTCCGTGAACCGCGAATACCATTCCTGCTGCCCGCCGCGTGATGAGCCAATGTAGAAATGCGGCAGTTCTCTCTTGATGTCCAAGTTCAAGCCTCCTTGACGTAGCCGCTAAGCAAAATGTCCTCGCCGAACGTCGACGCCGTGAAGTTCTTCAGCTCGACAGCATCGGATAATTTTTCAAAGCCCGCGCCCTCGACAGCCGTCAACGCACCCGAACCGCCGATAATCTTCGGAGCCACGAACGCTAAGACTTTATCGACAAGACCGGCTTTAAGCATGGCAAAATGAATCGTGCCGCCGCCTTCGACCAAAACGGAAGTTATTTCACGCTCGGCAAGTTCTTGCATTAAAAGTTTCAAGTCAACGCGTTCAGCGTCGCCCGCCGTGATTATCTCGACGCCACGAGCTTTCAACGCGGAAATTTTTTCTTGCGGAGCGTTTGTAGTCGTCGCGATAATCGTCCGCGCTGATTTATCATTAACGACTGTTGAATCAAGCGGCGTGCGTGCTCTGCTGTCGACAATCACGCGCACAGGATTTTTGCCCTCAACAAGTCGCGTCGTCAAGCTTGGGTTATCGGCAAGCACCGTGCCCACGCCGATTAAAATTGCGTCGTTCAAGTCGCGCAAGTGATGAGTGAATCGGCGCGACGCCTCACCGCTTATCCATTGTGATTCGCCCGCGACCGTTGCAATCTTCCCGTCAAGCGAGCAAGCAAACTTCATCGTCACGAACGGTAGCCGACGAGTTACCCACTTAATAAAGTCTTCGTTGAGTTCGCGAGCTTGAGCCTCAAGCAATCCTACTTCGACTGCTACGCCTGCCGCCCTTAAGAGTTCAAATCCGCGCCCCGCTACTTTTGGATTTGGGTCACTCATCGCCGCGACTACTCGACTTATTCCCGCGTCGATAATTTTATTTGCGCAAGGCGGCGTCCTTCCGAAGTGCGAACACGGCTCCAACGTCACATAAAGCGTCGCGCCCCGTGCCAGTTCGCCCGCCATGTTGAGAGCGTGAACTTCCGCGTGCGGCGTTCCCGCTTGACGATGCCAGCCCTCCGCGATTATCTTTCCGTCCTTGACTACTACCGCGCCGACTAACGGATTTGGCGACGTTCGCCCTTCGGCATTGCGTGCTATCCTCAAAGCTTCGCGCATAAAAATTTCGTCTGTCAAAAGTTTTCACCTCGCATTGATTGTAACCTTCAATCGACTTGAACGCAACGTCCGCGCCGCCAAAAACTTTCACGCGCAAGTCATGACATATTCCAATTTTTGTCGGCTAGTTGTTTACTTAAACTTGACGCTTATGATAAAATTTTTATGGAGGTGTTGATAATGGCTTTTCCGAAAAATTTTCTGTGGGGTGGAGCTGTTGCCGCTAATCAAGTCGAAGGCGGCTACCTTGAAGGCGGCAAGGGCTTAACGGTGCCCGATATGCTACTTGGCGGCGACGTAAACACGCCGAGAACCTTTTGTCCGAAGATTGAAGACGGAGTTTTTTATCCTTCGCACACCGCGATTGACTTCTATCACCATTACAAGGAAGACATCGCGCTTTTTGCCGAAATGGGCTTTAAGTGCTTCCGCTTTTCTATCAGCTGGGCGCGAGTTTTCCCCAACGGCGACGACGCTACTCCGAACGAGGCGGGCTTGAAGTTTTATGAGGACGTTATCGACGAGTGCCGCAAATATGGTATTGAACCGCTCATTACGCTCAATCATTACGAAATGCCCTTCGAGCTGGTAAAAAAATATCGCGGCTACTACAATCGCAAAACTATCGACCTGTTTGTTCGGTATGCGACGACGTGTTTTGAACGTTTTAAGGACAAAGTTAAATACTGGCTTACCTTCAACGAAATCAATATGACGCTTATGGCTCCGACGGTCGGCAACCTTTACAGCGTCGGAGTTATTCAGGACGAAGATTTAAATCGGACTGCCCCCTGTAAGTTCGGCGAGCTTAAAGACGTTCCGCAACAGAGGATTGAGGCTCTGC
>CAMNLS010000184.1 GCA_946543495.1 uncultured Selenomonadales bacterium
ATTTTTTGCGCGTCAAGATTTTCATAGCCAAGCGGCGTGTGCGTCGACAAGTAAACGGTCGGATTGTCCTTGATGAAGGCGCGGACTTTGTTCAACGTGTCGCGGGCGGCTGGCAAGTCCTCGAACGCGACGGATAACTTATTTTCAAGCAAAGCCTCGTCGGTGTAGGTAACGTCGCCATGAATCATGTATAACTTGTCGCCCGCCTCGACGATGACAATGCTATTGCCCCTCGTGTGACCGGGCGCGAAGATATAATAAACGCCGTCGGCAATCTTCTGGCACGCGTCGAAGGCTTTATACGCGCCGTCGGTGAAGTCCACGCGAACGACGTTATCGCCCGTCAACTTCATATCGTCAGCTTCAATGCGCGAGATATAAATTTTTGCGTTCGGGAAGTGGCGAAGTTCTCCTGTATGGTCGGGGTGCTTATGAGTTATAAGAATCTTCGACACCTGCGCCGGTTCGTAACCTGCCGCCTTGAGCGCGTCGACGTAATCATTAACCTTATCGCCGAAAGTTATAACGGAGTCTTTCGTCACGGGGAATACGTCTTCAGCCGGAAAGCCCGTGTCGACGAGGATAACTTCCTTGCCCGTGTCGATAACATAATTTTGCAGACTGGAACGGAGCTTTTCTTCCTTAATCGAACCTGCAGGCAAGCCGCCGCCGCACGCGAACGACTTCATCATAAAGCCGCCGTCAAAAAGTTTAACCGCAGAGATTTTCATAACGGGAGACCTCCTAGCCTCAACAAAATTTTGACCGTCAATCATAAGACCGAGCGTCGCAACACCCGCTGCTTTGATAAAGTCGCGGCGATTCATCAGACCTTCTCCTTAAACACGGAGGACGGTTGACCACACACTGGGCAAACTTCGGGCGGAGCGTCGCCTACATGTTCATAACCGCAGACACTGCAGACGAAAACTTTTTGAGCGGGCTGAACTTTTTCTTTGAACACGGACGCTGATTGACCGCACACAGGGCAAGCCTCAGGCGGAGCGTCGCCTATATGTTCATAGCCGCAAACCGAGCACACGAAAGTTTTTTGAGCGGGCGCCTCAGAAGTCTTAGGGGCGTACTTGGCAATCAGTTCGTCGATAACAACTCCGTGATGACCTTCCTGCTTAGCGAAGACTTCCATTTCGTCAGCCGCCTTATCGAAGCCCGCCGCACGAACTTTATCCGCCAAAGCCTTAACACTTGCCTCGCCCTTGTACTCAGCCTTAGCGACGCCCGCGACGAATTGCCAGAAGTCCTTAGGAACTTTGCCGTTAAGCACAGCGTAAAAGCCCGCGTGCACCGCCTCTTGATTAGCAGACTCGATGAAAGTGTTCGCAACCTCGTCAAGTCCCTGTTCCTTAGCAAGCCGTGCCAATGCGTAATACATCATCACGCCGTTAGCCTCGCCTTGAGCCATTGCCGCCATCATCGGTTCAAGCTCGGTGCCTTTCGTTAAACCGTGCAAGCTTTCCATTGTCTTTGCCGCCTTTCCACGTGAAATTTTCGGATACTCGAACGCATGACCCACGCCGAAATGAATAATCCACTCTGGTTTATCGGGAATGGGAATCCAATAGCCGAATGCCTTGCCGAAGTTGCCTTCATAGGTGACGAACTGCGCCTCGCCCGTATCGACTGCTTGATTGCATTGACAGCCGCGATGATTCTCCGGCTTGCCAATCGACGAACACTTAATGCCCGGCGTCAATCCGAATTCAGCGGCTTTCTTGTTCACGGCGACAATCTCGCGGCTCTTCTGTGTAATCATCACAGCTTCGGGGAAGTTGTCCCACATCAGGTGGAACGCACGGATAATTCTTCGTTGCTCATACGGATCACTCCTAAAACAAAATACGTAGCCAAATTAACACGTTGTCGAACTTTTTGCAATAATTAGCGGAAACTTTTTGTAAAGCAACTATACAAAGTCACGAGTTTATAAAGTTGCCCTACGCGGAGACTTTCTGTTATAATCAACGTGTATACAAAATTTTTCGGAGGGATTCAGATGACGAACATTTTTCAAACTCCAAAGACATTCCCGCTGACTCAAGACGCGTTGCGCGAAGAGATAAAAAAATTCCCGACGCCGTTTCACATATACGACGAGAAAACTATCCGTGATAACTTCCGTCGACTGCGCGAGGCGTTCAGTTGGGCTCCCGACTTCCGCGAACACTTCGCAGTTAAAGCGACGCCCAATCCGTATATCGTGGAGCTTTTGGCTCGTGACGGCGCGGGCACTGATTGCAGTTCAATCGCCGAACTTTTCATCAGCGAGGCGGCTGGCGTCGTCGGTGAAAAAATTATGCTGACCTCCAACGACACGCCCGCCGAAGAGTTCCGCAAGGCTCTTGACCTGGGCGCGATTATAAATCTCGACGACATAACGCACATTGCTTACATTGAACGCAACGCCCGCTTGCCCGAAATTGTTTCCTTCCGCTACAATCCCGCCGACATCATGAACGACGGCAACGACATCATCGGGCGACCTGCTGAGGCTAAGTACGGCTTGACCCGCGACCAAATCTTTGAGGCTTACAAGATTTGTTTGGACAAGGGCATTAAACGTTTCGGCTTGCACACGATGATTGCCTCCAATGAGCGCAAGGCGTCGACGTTCATTT
>CAMNLS010000185.1 GCA_946543495.1 uncultured Selenomonadales bacterium
GACATTGCTTGAGATTATAAAGAAGACGTTCGATAAGTTCGACGGATTGATTGTACTTGCGGCGATATTTTTGTTTAGTCATTTCGACTACGGGAACCTATCGACGCTGGACAAAATCTATACGGCGTCATTTGCCTTTTGGGCGGTGACGAAGCTTATCCGAATGTACATTATCTACAAGAACGAGCAGAAAGGATGATTCAATGAAAAAAATCTTTTTAACGGTACTCATGTTGGCGACGCTAATCCTAGGCGGGTGCGGCGGGCAAGCTAAAGACGAACCAAAGGACGAGCCACGAGCCGAAGTAAAAGACGAGGAACAAGCCGAAGCCTCGCCCACCCAAGACGTTAAAGGCGACTTGAAAATCTCAATGCTAAACGTGGGGCAGGGCGACGCAATCTTAATTCAGACGGGCAAGCAGACAGTTTTAATCGACACCTCGGACACTGATGAACGCGAACTTTTAGTCAAGGAGCTGGAAAAACTTTCCGTCACGAAGATTGATAAACTTATCCTCACCCACCCGCACGCCGATCACATCGGCAACGCGAAAGTTCTAATCAACCCAAGCAAAAAGGAACTCACCGCGAATCCTTACCTAGAAAAAATTTCTGTCGCTGAAGTTTACGACAACGGCATAGCCTCCACGTCGCCGCTTTACAAAAGCTACATGAAGGCAATCGACGCTAAGGGCATTGCTCATCAAAGCTTGAAGGTCGGCGACACGCTAGACTTTGGAAACTCCGTTAAGTTCAATGTCCTTTACCCCACGCCCGAACTTGTCAGCGCAGTCAACGGCGGGCAGAAGTCCGAACCGAACAATGAATCAGTCGTCGGCAAGCTCACTTACAAAAAGTTTTCTATGATATTCACGGGCGACGCGGAGAAAGAAGTTGAGGCGGCTCTCTTAGCGAACAATAAGACTAAAGACTTAAAATGCGACGTGTTGAAGTCTGGACACCACGGCAGCTACACGGCGTCGACCAAAGATTTTGTCGCGGCGGTCAATTCCAGTTACGTTTTAATCTCCTGTGGTCCCGAAGAGGAACGCCGCAATACTTATGGGCACCCGCACCTTGAGCCGTTGGAAAATTATCTGGCGCAAGGCATCGACGCGAAGAACATTCTATGCACGCGTTGGAACGGGACAATTACAATCACTAGCGACGGAAAAAGTTTTTCTGTTAAGCCCGAATCAAAGGAGGATTGGATAGACAAATGGATAAAGAAAAAGAAAAAGGACAAAGCCAAATGATAAGCGCGTACCTTGACCGAATCGAAGAGCTGGAAGACGGTTCGGCATCGGCAGTTTTCTTGGTTGAGGAGGAAGAGGACGAGTTTAGCGAATTCGTCTTGCCGTCAAAGTTTTTGCCCGAAGGCACCAGCGAAGGCGAATACCTCACGATAACGATTTCTCGCGACCAAGACAAGACAACCGAAGCTCTCGACGAGGCGCGGGAACTTCTGGAAAAATCGGAGGAATGAGGAATTAATTTGCTAAGAAAATTTCTAACGTGTTTCAGTCTGCTGTTTATCCTTGCGCTTGCGGCGACGAACACAGCCTTTGCCAAGCCCGCCGAGATAACGGGAATAAACGCATTCGACCTAGATAAGGAAACGGTGCGGATTGAAATTTCTTATCGCGGAGGAAAGCTCGACAGCAGTAGCGTTTCAACCAGTCTGAACTTGGGGATCCTAAACGTCGAACTCCATAACACGTTGCCGGGCAGAGTAAGCCGCGTTTCGGGCACGCAGATTGAAGCGGGCGCAAGGAACTTCATTGATAAAATCTTAACCAACGAGACTCAACCGAAACTTACGAAAGTTCAAATCCAGTTTAAGTCTTTCCTTGAAGGCGACGTGCAAGTTTCCTTTGAACCGTCCAATCGTTCGGCGAAGAAGGCGGACAGAATCATTATTGACGTAAAGGTAACGGAGATTAAGGACGAGCCGCTTGAGTTTGACGGCGCAGACAGAGTCATTGTCCTAGACCCTGGGCACGGCGGCTCCGATGCAGGGGCGATCGGTCCCAGCGGCGTAACGGAAAAATATGTCTCCTTGGAAGTCTCGCTTAAGGCTCGCGACCTTTTGACTGCTTCGGGTTATCAAGTCGTCATGACACGCACGACCGATGTCGACGTTGCCGCGCCGGGCGTCCCCGACTCAACAGAACTTCAAGCCCGCGTCGATAAGGCTCCGCCAAATGCCGCACTTTTTATCAGCGTTCACTGCAACGCCTTCTCGAACGGCAAAGCAAACGGCATGGAAACTTATTACGCGCCGTCAGCCGTCAAAGGTGCTCGGCTTGCTCGGCTCCTCAATGAGGAATTGGAACGGCTCGGCGGTCTTTCAAATCGCGGAGTTAAAGCGGCAAGGTTCTATGTCATGACGCATTCGCAATGCCCCGCCTCACTCATTGAGCTGGGTTTCATAACCAATCCCCGCGAAGAACAATTATTGGCAAGCGACGACTATCAGCAGAAGCTGGCGCAGGCAATCACCAATGCCGTCAATCGCTATTTCAATCAAGGAGGATTTGATTAATGAAGAAAATTTTACTGGCGGCAATGCTCGCGTTGCTTGTGCTTACAGCGGGTTGCGATAAACCACCCGT
>CAMNLS010000186.1 GCA_946543495.1 uncultured Selenomonadales bacterium
TCTTTGCTGATCTTCCGTTCAGTTCCTTTCATGTTCCGACGCTCGGACTTATGTCGGGCTTTTTTTATTACGCCGCGTTGATTCTTCGTCGCCCGATAGTTTTATTGCCGATAATCTTCTTGCTTGCGATGAATCTTTTCAAGGCGGGCGAAGTTGAAGTTAGTTTCGTTGACGTGGGGCAAGGTGATTGCGCGGTTGTCGTCACGCCGCACAGGAAATGTTTAATCTTCGACACGGGCGGCGTTCGCGATAAAGTATTTGACGTGGGCGGGCGCGTCGTCGTTCCCTACCTCAAGCACGAAAACATTCGCGAAGTCGACAAAATTTTTCTTACGCACGTTCACGAGGATCATGCAGGCGGCGCAGGAGCGGTGATAAAAAAATACCCCGTCAGCGAGGTCATCACTGCGGGAGAGAGTAAAGCGGAGTATGCGGCGGTGTTCGGGATAGCGGAAGAGAATTTGCCGAACCTGCGCGCAGGTCGCGCGGGCGAAGTCTTTAACGTGGACGGCGTGCAAGTTGAAATTGTTTATGTGCCGAACGTGGGCACTGGCAACGAGATTAGCAACGTTTACCGCGTGCGTTATGGTGGCGTGAGCTTTCTAATCACGGGCGACTTAGTTAAGGAAGTCGAAGAGCAAATGCTCCGTGAAGGCGTCGACGTTTCAAGCACGGTGTTAAAGGTTGCTCATCATGGCTCCAAGACTTCATCCAGCGAAGAATTCCTGCGAGCAGTCAAGCCCAAATGCGCGGTTATCAGCGTGGGCTACGGAAATACTTTTGGTCACCCGCGCGCCGAAGTGTTAGAGCGTCTTGAAAACTTGCCGACGAAGATTTACCGCACAGACCGCGACGGCTTAATCAAGTTCCGCACGAACGGCAAATCCTTAAGCGTCGAGACGTTCAACAGACGTTAGCTAACTGCCTTTTCCTTGCGTTTAGGATTCACGCGCTTGAATTGCTTCAGCTGTTCGTCAGTTAGTTCGGGGCAATCTTCATCGAAAACAATAGGACGATTTTTCAAGGCACGAAGCTCTTCAATTTCTTCTTCCGTCAATGGTTGCCCTTTACGCAAAATATAAGTCACCGTTGCCATAATACCACTCCTTTTCTTTTGGTGAAGCTTCGCGGGCAGAAATAAGTCGTGTTTTTTCACCTCGTTCGGTATAAACAACAAATAAGACATTTTCGACTTTGCCTATAACTTGCCAACGGTCTTCGTCCTTTGAATGTTCATCATCACGGCGCGTAATCCGTTCTTCGTCATCAAATACACGTGCCGCCAATTTAAATCCGATACCGTGTTTGATTTTATTTCATTTGGCTTTATCAGAGTCCCACTCAAAAACACGTTCGCCTAGTTGATATTCTACATTGCTCATGCTAAAGCGTCACCGCCGCCGACGTAATCTTGAATCGCCAGCGAATAGACAAGCCTTCTATCTCTCATGAAAGTTAAAACGCGCATGACTTCCCACGCTGTATCGAGACTGGTGAAGCACGGCACGCCCAATTCGACTGTTGCGCGACGAATGCGGAAGCCGTCTTTAGCAACGTGTTTGCCAGGAGCTTGAGTATTAACGACCATGTGAATCTTGCCGAGCTTAATCATTTGGATAATGTCCGTGCTACGCTGATGAACTTTGCCGACGACCTCTGCATTAATGCCGATTGACTGCAAAGCCTTAGCGGTGCCCGAAGTCGCCACGAGTTTAAAGCCCAGTTCCGAGAACGCTTTGGCAAGTTGTTTCATCTCTTCCTTATCCTTATCGGCAACCGTGAACAATATGCAACCGTTCTTCGGAATGAGAATTCCTGCGCCAGTTATCGCCTTATAAAGTGCGCGGGCGTAGTGATAGTCAATGCCCATAACCTCGCCCGTCGATTTCATTTCGGGGCCAAGTGAAATATCAACGTCCTGCATTTTAGCAAACGAGAACACGGGAGCTTTGACGGCGACATAAGGTTTCGGCTCGACAAGTCCGGAATAATAGCCCATTTCCTTAAGCGTCGTACCGAGTGCCGCCCGCGTTGCCACGTTGACCATTTTAATATTCGTAACCTTGCTTAGGAAAGGAACCGTGCGGCTTGAGCGCGGATTGACTTCGATAACGTAAACATGCCCGTCCGCCACGATGTATTGAATGTTCAGCAAGCCTTTGACGTTGAGTGCAAGAGCCATGCGCTTAGTATAATCAGTGATTGTGTAGATGACTTTTGAGGGCAGAGTTTGCGGCGGATAAACGGCGATAGAATCACCGCTGTGAACGCCCGCCCGCTCGACGTGCTCCATAATGCCAGGAATAACCACGTCCACGCCGTCGCTAATCGCGTCGACTTCAACTTCAGTGCCCTGCATATATCTATCGACAAGGACGGGGTGGTCAGGCGTGACTTTAACGGCGCGGCTCATGTAGTCACGTAGCTCCTCTTCGTTGTAGACGATTTCCATTGCCCGCCCGCCTAGAACGTAGCTAGGACGAACCATGACAGGATAACCGATATTAGCCGCACCATTTATGGCGTCGTCAAGGTTAGTCACGCTGATTCCACGCGGGCGCGGGATATTTAATTCAGTCAACATTTCGTCGAAGCGTTCGCGGTCTTCTG
>CAMNLS010000187.1 GCA_946543495.1 uncultured Selenomonadales bacterium
CTGTGACACTATCTTTAAGATTACTCTCACCGGGCGTTACCCGGCACGCTGCTCTATGGAGTCCGGACTTTCCTCGTGGAATAAATTCCCCGCGATTACCTTTCTTACCTGTCAACGGCGGAAATTCTATCACTATAACTTTTTTGTGTCAACCTTACTTGCGCGAACGCATCCACGTCGGAATATTAATATCAACGCCGCCATTTTGTTGATTGTTTGTATTACCGAAATTCGCGTTGAAGTTTCCAAAAGGCGATTGCTTTAAAGCATCTCTTGCCCGCGGCGGCGGCGGAGTAGGCTCATTGTAAGCGGGGCGAACTGGCTCGCTGAAAGTCTCTTCTTTTTCCTCCTCATCAAAGCGCGTGGCAATGACTGTGACAGTAACTTTATCGCCCAAAGATTCATCGACACTGACGCCCCAAATAATTTCTGCGTCGGGGTGCGCTGCCTCTTGAACAGTCGTTGACGCCTCATTGACTTCCAACATCGACAAAGAATCCGTTGCGCCCATAATGTTAAGCAAAACACCGCGAGCACCTTGCAAGCTTGTTTCAAGGAGCGGAGAATCAATCGCTGCCTTAACTGCGTCGACGGTTGCATTTTCGCCCGAAGCCTCGCCGATACCCATAAGCGCAGAACCCGCATTGCTCATGATTGACTTAACGTCCGCGAAGTCCAGATTAACAAGACCAGGCACCGCGATTAAGTCCGATATACCCTTGACACCTTGACGCAGAATATCATCGGCAATTATGAACGCTTGCGCCATCGGAGTTTTTTTATCGACGACTTGCAATAATCTGTCGTTCGGAATAGTTATAATCGTGTCGACATTCTTTTTAAGATTCTCAATGCCGATGTCAGCATTCTTCTTGCGTTTGGGACCTTCAAAGGTGAATGGACGAGTGACGACGCCGACAGTCAACGCGCCGATTTCCCTAGCACATTCCGCCACAACTGGAGCCGCGCCCGTGCCGGTACCGCCGCCCATACCCGCTGTTATAAACACCATGTCCGAGCCGCGCAAGACGTTGATAATGTCTTCGCGGCTTTCTATTGCCGCTTTCTGTCCGACTTCAGGACGAGCCCCGGCACCAAGTCCGCGAGTAAGTTTCTCTCCGATTTGCATACGCTTTGGAGCCATCGCGTTTAAAAGTGCTTGTGCGTCGGTATTGATAGCAATAAACTCCACGCCTTCCAAGCCTAGGGAAATCATACGATTAACCGCGTTATTACCACCGCCGCCCACACCAATTACTTTAATCTTTGCGAAAAGATCCAAGGTGTTGTCATCAAGTTCAAACACATCTCATGCCTCCATAAAATTTATTCGTCTCCCGTCAAGGAAAATCTTTTCAAGTGTTTTCGGCATTATACTATAAACTTTTTATTTGTGAAAGGCTATTGTCACAAATTTTTCAGCAAAGTATGAAGCAAAGAAAAAGAACCTGCAGAGCGATTCTATTTTACGCCCGTCAATGTTCGGATTGAGTTAAGGACGGCGAGAATCATAACGCCGACATCAGCGAAGATTGCCGCCCACATGTTAGCCAGACCAATCGCGCCGAGTATCAAGCACAGCACCTTCACGCCGATTGCAAAGAAAATATTCTGCTTGACGATGCCCAGACACTTGCGCGCGATTTTAATTGCTTTGGAGATTTTGCGCGGGTCGTCGTCCATCAACACAACGTCCGCCGCCTCAATCGCCGCGTCTGAGCCTAAAGCTCCCATTGCTATTCCGACATCTGCGCGGCTAAGAACAGGCGCATCGTTAATGCCGTCACCGACGAACGCAACCTTGCCACTTGACGCCGACAAAATCTTTTCAAACTCCGTGACTTTATCGGCGGGCAAAAGTTCACTGCGATAATTTTTTATCCCAAGCTCGTCCGCGACCTTCGACGCAATCTTTTCGCTGTCGCCCGTCAACATGAAGACCTTATCGACGCCCGCGCCCGTCATATCGGCAACGGCTTCTTTAGCGTGCGGCTTAATGGTGTCCGAAATGACAACGTGCCCCGCGTACTCGCCATCAACCGCCACATGAATAATCGTTCCGACCTTGCGGCAAGCTTTCCACTTCGCGCCGACCTCGTCCATAAATTTTTCGTTGCCCACGCTGACAATCTGTCCGTTAATCGTCGCCCGAATACCGCGCCCGCTAATTTCTTCGACAGCCTCAACCGTACAATCGTCGCGTTCGTTCGGATAAGCCTTGCGCAAGGAATTAGCTATCGGGTGCGTTGAATAGCGTTCGACGTGCGCGGCAAGGTGCAAAAGTTTTTCCTCGTCGAAGTCAAGATGCTTACTGTGAACCGCTTCAACCTCAAAGCTTCCCTGTGTTAGCGTGCCGGTCTTGTCCATGACGACCGTCTTGACTTTGGAGAGCGTCTCAAGGAAGTTGGAACCTTTAATTAGAATGCCCGCACGACTTGCGCCACCGATACCCGCAAAGAAACTCAGCGGAATGCTTATCACCAACGCGCACGGGCAACTTATCACCAGGAATATCAGCGCACGATAAATCCACGTTTCCCAGCCGCCGAAGATTATTGACGGGATGATTGCAAGCCCGACTGCACAACCGA
>CAMNLS010000188.1 GCA_946543495.1 uncultured Selenomonadales bacterium
GTGACATTGTATACGGACTTTCCGACAATTCGCGAGTCGCATAGACGCCGATAATATTTTTAATTTGTTCTCTAGCCTCTTCGCCGCGCACTAAAGTAGCTTGTTCTTCGGGCGTCATTTCGTCGACGATGCGACGGTGAACGGCGAGTTTCAACTCCTGCATAATATCATTTCGCGACGCGACAGCCCTTCTTCCTACGAAGGCGGACGCTTCTAATGGGGCTTCGCGTTCCTGCTTAACTTGCGTTTCGGTATAAGTTGGTTTTTTTTCTGTCTCCGATTTAGTAATGTCGACTGGGCGTGACAAGCGTTGTGGTTCGGAAGACGCCTTCGGTTTATCTTTGGTTATACCGCCTAATCTTTCGAGCAATGACAATGAGCGTGGCATTAAATTTTTTCACTCCTCTTTATCAAGTTTCTTCCGTGCTCGTATCTTCAAGCCTCATTCTGTACGTTATATCAAACTCACTTGGCAAAACAAGAAAGGAATCTTTCCTTCTAAATTCAATGGTGACAACTACGTCCTCGTTCTCTTTGTTTTTGTCTAGGGATTCAATGTCTACATTAATCTTTATTTCGTAGACGTCAGACTTTGAATAATCTTTATTGCTCCAGCCATTATACTTTTGAATAATTTCACTTCTTTTATCTGCCGAAGCTAAGGAAACTTCGCGGGCGATAGTTCGGGCGTAGTTATTATAGTTTAGATAATCCATGAACATGATACCGCCGTAAATCATGGCAAAGATAATACCAAAAACAATCGGAGCCATAAGCGCGAATTCTACAGCAGACTGACCTCTTTGCCTTTTCATGACAATACCTCCTTAGGAATTGTTTCCTGAATATTTTAAAAGAAAATGTCAACGTTTACAAGCCTTTTTGCGTAAAAAATAAGCTCCCAAAATTGGAAGCTCATAAAAGTTTTTTGTTGATTCAAACGTTCTAATTGATTTGCATAGATTAACGAATACAAGTGAAGTCAAGTGCAACTCATTGGCTAGAAAGTTCATTAGCCGCTTCGTTTGCCGCACCGACCATTTCGCTTGCATTGCTGAACGCACTACCGACTGCTCCGCCAAGACCGTCATTGCTAAGAACGAAAATAGCTATTGCTGCGACGAAAGCGATAATGAGCGCGTACTCAACCATGCCTTGCCCCTTTTCAGAGGACTTAATTTTTTGAATCAAAGCGTTAATGTACGTCAACAAGAGAATCTCCTCCATCCCTAGAATCAAAAATATTTATTCCCTTGACGATTTAACCTGTCACGCTAAATCGATTCAAAGCTTAATCAGTATGAATTTTAAATGGTTTAAACTTCAATGTCAACAATCTTTTGTATAACAATGTAGCCAAAAATTTCCATGAGAATCGCGAAGACAATAGCGTAACGTCCCGTTTCCTCTGTGACGAAAACCATCATTTGGTCTTTATTAAACGTCCAGCAGAAAGCCGCCATAAAAATTGGCAGGGCAATCAGTACCCATGCAGAAAGCCGCCCTTGAGCCGTCAGCGCGTTGATTTCGCGTTTCATGCGAATGCGTTCGTTAATCGTGTCGCTTATTGTGTCGAGTATCTGAGCGAGATTTCCGCCTACTTCGCGTTGAATTAAAACTGCCGTGACGACAAGGTCAAAATCAGGACTGCCAACGCGCCTATTCATTTGGTCGAGCGCACTTTCCAACGTTACGCCCATTGCAATATCAGTCATAACGCGGGCAAATTCTGTACTTATCGGCGGCTCCATTTCCTTTGCTACTACGTCCATTGCTTGTTGAAAGCTGTAGCCTGCACGCAAAGCATTTGCTACCGTCGTAAGACAATCGCCGAGCTGTTCGGTAAAAGCATTTCTGCGCCGTCTGATTAATATCGAGAGCCAACTCCACAAAATAAGCGGAACCAAAATTCCTATAGCCGGTGCGCTGAAAATATTCATTGTCACGATATAGGACACTAACGCTACAATTAATGAGCCGACAATCGCAATGATTATAAATTCCGCGCCATAAAGCGGAATACCTGCTTGCCGGAGTTTGAAATCTAAATTTCTTGAGGCGTCCCAAGCGGAGAAGGGGCGCGCTAATCGCCTTATTAATTGGTAAATACGGCGAGCGAGCGGTTCCTTTTCCTTAACCTTGACTTCGGCGATATTATGGCGGCGGAGTCGGTACTCGACGTTCGTGCTTTGTGCCTTTTTTACGCCTAAAATTATTAAGCAGATGATTAAAAAAGTCATTAAAGCGCAGAACACCGCCAGGATAATCGACAAGCTATCTGACCTCCTCTCCGGCAATGATTTTATCTGCCATACTATTTACAGTTTTCATTAACAGCGTATCTTTCGGCAGACCTCTGGAAAGACGACCGCTGTTAGCGATAGAAATCATGCGATATTCATTAGGAATCATAACGTCGACAGGATAGCCGAGCTTGTCAGCAATTTTCTGGCGTTCTTCCTCTGTGAAGGGATTGACGCGGGTAAAAACCGTCTTGACTTTATATTTCTCATCTTCCTGCGACTCGAACATTTCCATAGTCTTTTTGACGTGTTTAATCTCGAAGCCGCTGTTAAGCATTGTCGT
>CAMNLS010000189.1 GCA_946543495.1 uncultured Selenomonadales bacterium
ACACGAGCGATTGAATCTTGCCGCTTAGCTTGTCGAAGGTGTCAGTAAAGGTCGCTGTGCCGTCCAGAAACGTGACGACCTCAAGCAAGCCTTTAGTAATCGTGCCGGTCTTGTCGCTGAATAGAAGGTTCAGACTGCCCGCCGTCTCGATGCCAGAGATTTTACGAACAAGGACATTGTCTTTAAGCATCTTGCCCATATTCTGTGCCGAGACGATAGCAATCATCAGCGGCAAGCCTTCGGGAACAGCCATGACGATAATTATCACGGCGAGCATAACCGCTTCAACCAAGCTATTAAGAAGGTTCATCCAGTCGGAGCAGAACGCCGCCATTAACGCGCCGTCGAAATTGTTTTGGATAACGATACGCTCGAACATGAACGCAACGGCAATCGCCACGCCGCCGATATAACCGAACTTGGAAATTTGCCCGGCAAGGTCTGTTAGCTTTATCTTGAGCGGGGTGTCGCGGTCTTCGTCGATTTGGAGTTCGCCCGCAATCTTGCCGTAAACGGTGTTATCGCCGAGCGTGACTGTCCGCATAGTCGCCGAGCCGCCCGCCACGACTGCTGCACGGAAGACTTTGTGCGGGTTTAGGAAGTCGGTACTCTCTGCGGCGGCGGAATCGGTTGCCTCATCGGGCGCAGGAGTCTTTGTCTCTTCCTTAGCCTCGCCGTTCAAAATAGACTGGTCGACTTGTATTGAGCCGTCGATTATCACGCCGTCAGCCGGAATCTTATCGCCCGTCTGAAAAAGGACGCAATCGCCCATCGTTATTTCGTTAATCGGAATTTCCGTGACGACGCCGTTGCGATAGACCTTGCATTTGATAAGCGACGCTTCGCCCTGCAACTTTTGAAACGCGCTCTCGTTCTTGTACTCGGAAAAGGTTGATACCAGCGTAGCCAGCAGAACCGCCATCGCTATGCCGACTGACTCGTACCACTCTGCCTTGCCCATGAACGCAAAGAACACGTTTAGCACCAACGCGAAGATTAAGATTTTAATTATCGGGTCGTCAAAATTGCCCTTGAGCTTGTCCCAGAAACCTTCGCGAGCCTGTTCGGTGATTGAGTTGTCTCCGAACTTCGCTTTTGCCTCTTGAACCTGTGCATCAGTTAAACCTGTGATTTTCAACTTGATACCTCCAAATTACTTTTTAGCACGGCAAGCTGACGTTTCAGTTCGTCAAGCTCCGTTGCTTGTTGCTTAGTGTGTAGAATTAAAATATTCGCCGCGACAAATAGATAAGTCGTCAGGGCGATATTGTCTTGCGGTCTGTGCGAAAAAATTTTCTTGTATAGGAAGTCGTAAATATCTCCAATCGTGTAACTGCCAGAAATAAAATTCTTTGAGAAAACGTCTAATCGCTCTTGCAAGAAAAAATCCGCGAGCATGTATTTGTATTCCGGATTGTCGATGAAAAATTTCCTGCCTTTCATGAAGTCATCCATACTCTTTACGACCTTGACTAGGTTTTCCATGAACTCTGGAATGCTAATCGCCTTGTGAGCCATTGAATCTTCACGCACGCGATAGTAATAACTTACAAAAGGTGCGCGAACATAATTCTTAGCCGCAACGATGCACTCGAACGCAAAGACATAATCCTCAAAAAGACTTATCGCCGGGAATTTTATTTTGTTGTCGAATAAAAATTGGTAGCGGAAGAGCTTGCCCCAAACTTGCCACATAAATCTTTTTTGAGTGAAGCCTATTACACGCTTGCCGATGTCAAAAGTCTCAAGGGTCGGCTCGGTGACGAATTCGCCCATTTGAAGACTTATGGGATTAGCGTTGATTTTGCTCTCTTCGTCTAAAAACGGAATGCACTTTTCAAGATGAACCACGTCAGCATTAAATTTTTCCGCAACTTGGTAAAGCTCCTCAAGCGCAGTCTCGCTCAAAAGGTCGTCGCTGTCGAGGAAGTAAACGTATTTGCCGCAAGCCTTCGCCAAAGCAAAGTTTCTCGGAAGACTAGGACAGCCGCTGTTCTTCGATAGCGTCATAACTTTGAACTTGTCGCCGAAACTTTTAACGATTTCGCATGAACCGTCAGTCGAGCAATCGTCCACCACGATTACTTCAAAGTCTTGGAACGTCTGCTTAACGAGACTGTCCAAACACTCGCTGATATAGTCTTGCGCGTTGTACACGGGGATAATCACACTGACGGCGGAATTTCTCATGGAGTAGCTCCTTTATTTTTTCAGCACGTCGCGGATATATTCTTCCACGACAAGCAAAACAAAGTCCTGACAGATTGTCGCCGTTTCGGGAACATATTCGCGGCTGTAGGTTACGTTATCGGAAAGGACGCGAATCCCTATAAACGGCACGCCCGCACTTTGACAAATCGCCGCGGCGGAGTTCGTCTCCATTTCCTCGCAACTTGAACCGTAAGTCTCGTGCAGGAAATTCACATAGTCGACGCATTCCAGCCAAGCATCTCCCGTGCCAATGACGCCCGCCACCGCATTAAACTCTCCGTGAGCATTAGCGACCTTGAACGCGATATTAAGCAACGTCGGGTCAGGGAAATATTCTGTATAGGCTTGAAACTTGCCGCTCGCCTCGTCGT
>CAMNLS010000190.1 GCA_946543495.1 uncultured Selenomonadales bacterium
GAATACGCCAATAACATGACGGCGGAGCTTGCGCCCCCGAAAATTTGAACTTCCGACATCAAAATCACCCCCGTTGAAAGCATTTATCTTGGGATAATTATTTCTGCGCCTTGAGTTAAATTCCTTTCGATTTGATTTGAGCGTTCTTGAGGATTTCTGGAGAAACGCGCCCTGAATTTTGTAATTTCGTCATTGAACTGCGGAATAAATTTAGCGATACGCTTTTCAGCCTCTGCAGTGAGTTCCGGAAGCCTTGCTAAAAGTTCGCGATACCAATCGAGCCGCTCTTCGTAGTGCTGACTCATCAATCTTTCGTGTTTAACGTAGGAATAAGCCTCTTCAGCGACTTTTCGGCGCAAATTTTTATTCCGAATCAGCAAATTTAGCTTGTTAATGAACTCGCGCCCGTTTCGATAGATAAAACCGGTTTTTCCGTCCTCAATAACGCTAGAATAGACGACTGGAGACGCCAAAGCGACTGCTCCATTAGCTGCGCTCTCAATAAATTTTAAATCTGACTTCGCGCGATTGAATTCGTTATCGCGCAGAGGCAAAAGCGCAATATCCGAGCTACGAATTGCGGCTTCGTAGTCTTCGTAGGAAATGAATTGCCCGTCCCATTGTTTTAAGTCGCCGACGTAGGTTTTATTCTCTGTTTCGAGCGCGTTGAACAAATTTTCCCGTGCTAAAATCTTAAACGCCAATTTATTTCCGTATTGTTTAGCGAAACGGTTTAAAATCGGAACAAGCTCCATAAAATCGCCGTCGCGATTCAATGCGCCGAAAAAAATTGTCGTTTGGCGTTTACCTTTGAATTCTTGGTCGAAATTGCGCGGCGGCGGCAAGCGTCTAAGCTGATTGGCAAAAACTTTCACGTGCGGATTGAATTGCTTTAAGAAGTCGGCAAGATACGGCGTGGAAGTCTGAATGGCATGGACTGAACGGAAATTTATCCAGGCGGTTTTTTTGTAGTCGTCCTCCCACAAAATCGGGTTGTCGTCCATTTCCGAGATAAAAAGAATGCCTTTCTTGCGCAGTATGTTAAAGAAATCAAGCCCGACTGCGAACGAAGGAAAACACATGCGCTGATTTATGAAAACGCGCTCGTCGAATTGTTCTTGCTCGTAAAGTTTATAAGGTTTGCCGACCGGCGACGCTACGATAAAGACATTTGGGTTTGCCATGAAAAAAGCGTTAGGCATATGGACGCGAATTGGTGCGCAAACCGTTGATTCGCCGATAAGCGTTTGAATCAGCGTTTTTTTCGGCGGCTCGCCCTTGTACGCCGTTATAATGTAGACGAAGACAGCCATTTCGGTTTTAGTGAGTTCAGCGAGTTGCCGTCTGACTTGGACGCCGCGCCCTGCATTTAGTGAACGCAGAACATTTAAGCCGGCATCTTCAATAGCGTTGCTAAGTTCTTCCTGCGTCAACGTCACGCGGAATATTGGCGGCTTGCCTTCTAAAATCGCGTCGAGATTTTCTGCGTGCCCGATATTGTCCAGCGTGAAAATTAATGTGCCGTCATCGTTGAGAAGTTCGGAGATTTTTTTTATCGTCTTGACAAGTTTTTTCGGGCTAAGCGTGCCGATTAGTGAACTTTGAATCAAAATCGCGTCGAAAGGACCTTTAACTTTCGTCCAATCTTCAGCGACTATGTATTTACAATCGGGCTGAATTTCTTGGAAACTCCTTCGCGACGACTCAAAATCTTCGGGCGCGTCGCCGATAAGTTCAAGGACGCTTTTCGACCGCGCAGGGATAAACGTTTCAAAGGTCATTGCGGTATCCTCAACGAACTAAACTATACATTAAATCTTCCTGCGCCCTCATGCACTTCATAAGCTCGAATCGTTCAAGAATAGTTTCGCGAGCCGCCGCGCCGAGTTTTTTAGCGCGTTCGGGGTCGTCGAGTTGCTCCTCAATTTTGCGTGCAATGTGATAGGGCGAACGGAATTCAGCAAGCAAGCCGTTGACGTTATCTTCCATAACCTCTTCAACCGGCGGCGTTTTGGAACCGACCATAGGACAGCCGAAACTCATCGCCTCCAAGAAAGACCAGCTAAGCACGAACGGACGAGTTAAATAAACATGGCAGCTTGACGCACGCAAAATTTTTTGATAGTCGCCGCGATTGCGCAAGCCGACGAAATGCACGCGGTCAGTAGGATAGCCGCCCTTTTTCTCCTCTTCCTTAAGATAGGTCGTGTCCTTGAGTTGTGCGCCGTAACAAATTCTGTCCTTGCCGACAACTACAACATGCGTATTCGGGCGACGCGCTAACACGTGGCGAATTGCGTCCATGAAGTACGGGAAACCGCGATAAATTTCAAAGCCGCGAGCAACATAAGTTATAATCTCGGTGCCTTCGGGCAAATTCAGCGGGACATCTTCGAGCACGAGTCCAGGACGTTTGCCGCTTGGGTCGGGCGAACAAAATCTTGTGTCAATGCCTTCGTGAATCACATGGATTTTCGGCTTGTACTCTTCTGGAAATTGGGAGAATTGCCACTTAGTAGGAGCAATGCCCGCGTCGCAAAGTTCCAAATTCATTAAGTGATGAGCGTTGCGCG
>CAMNLS010000191.1 GCA_946543495.1 uncultured Selenomonadales bacterium
CGTTCCGCAACGGGAAGTTCGCGCTTCTGCCGATACTCAAAGACATTTTCAAAAACCCGATGATACTCGGCGGCATAGCAGGCGCGACGCTTTTAATACTCGGTGTCGAAGTCCCTAAACCTATCCTCAAACCAATCGGGCAAATATCAGCGGCGACAACTCCCGTTGCTTTGATAATTTTGGGCGCGTCGTTCAGACTCGGTGCCACTCACGAACACAGAAGGCAACTCCTCGGCGCAGTCTTCGGACGATTAATCCTCGTGCCTGCAGTGATGTTATCGACGGCGGCATTTGTCTTCGGCTTCACGGGGATTGAGTTCGTAACGTTAATTGCAATCTTCGCCTCGCCGTGTGCAGTCGTAAGCTTTGCAATGGCTCAACAAATGGGCGGCGATTCGGAGCTGGCGGCAAATTGCGTGGTGTTCACGTCGGGCTTGTCCTGCTTAACGATTTTCTGCTGGATACTTTTATTCAAGACGTTGGGAGTGTTCTGATTGAAAAAAGTTTCTTCGTTCGTGACAAAAAATATGGCGTTGCTCGTGGTGGCAGTAGCAATAATCGCGCTCGTGATTCCGTCGGCGTTTAAATGGGTAACTCCGCAAATCCCAATGCTTTTGGGCGTAATAATGTTCGGCATGGGCATGACATTGCGCCTTGAGGACTTCAAAGAAATTTTCCGCCGCCCGCGTGATGTTTTAATCGGCTTGCTCGCGCAATTTACGATTATGCCGCTTTTGGCTTACGGTTTGGCTATAATCTTCCAACTGCCTGCGGAATTGGCAGCGGGCGTAATTTTAGTTGGAACCTGTCCCGGCGGCACAGCCTCGAACGTCATGACTTACTTAGCGAAAGGCGATTTGGCGTTAAGCGTCTCAATGACAATGGCATCTACGATTTTGGCTCCGATTGTCACGCCGCTACTTACGTGGCTTTTGGCGGGCACATGGATTAACGTTTCGTTCGTCGCCATGATGTTATCGATTATTCAAGTAGTTATTGCGCCGATTTTGCTCGGAATAATCATCAACCATCTTTTTGCCGATTTCGTTAAGCGCGTCGTAAAAATTTTGCCGACAATCTCAATCGTCGCGATTTTGCTGATTGCGGGCGGCGTCGTCAGCGTCAATGCCGATAAAATTTTAGCTACGGGCTTGCTGATAATGTTGGTTGTGGTTTTGCATAATCTTTGCGGCTACGGACTCGGATATTGCGCGGCGAAAATTTTCAAAATGGACGTCGCGAAGACCAAAGCAATTTCAATCGAAGTTGGCATGCAAAATTCAGGGCTGGCAGTCTCGTTGGCGATAACTCATTTTAGTGCGGCAGCGGCAATCCCAAGTGCACTCTTCAGCGTCTGGCATAATATTTCGGGTTCGATTGCGGCAAATTATCTTGCTCATAAGTCGAATAAGCTTAGCTGACCACGTGGAAGAATTTTTTCTGTCGTCGGTGAAATTGATTCGGTGCCACGTTCGGTAGGGTCTTTAAGCACGCCGCGTTGAAATTTCTGTGCCGTCGAGTGTGCAAGCTCGTCGCATCGTTCATTGAAGTAATTGCCCGCATGACCTTTGACCCAATTAAATTTTACAGCGCGGCTTGAGATTAACGCGTCTAGCTCCTGCCACAAGTCTTTATTGAGCACGGGGCTTTTAGTCGCAGTCTTCCAGCCGTTAGCTTTCCACTTAACGAGCCAACCATTTGTAAAGGCGTTCTTAAGATAATTGCTATCCGTGAAGAGTTCGACACTTGCGCCCGCCGAAATTTTTTCCAAAGCTCTTATCGCCGCCGTCAGCTCCATGCGATTGTTTGTCGTGTGTTCCGCGCCGCCGAATATTTCTTCGCGATGATTTTGTTCGTCGACGATAACCGCCGCCCAACCACCCGCACCAGGATTGCCTAAACACGAGCCGTCCGTATAAATTCTAATCATTAGCTTACCTCCCTTGACAAGCAGTAGGTTTATATCATACGCCCAAAAACATTTCAAGGAAGAAGGACTTGCAATGGACATTCAAGATAAACTAAAGACCTTGCCCGATTCGCCCGGCGTCTACTTAATGCACGACGCCCGCGGCAAAATCATTTACGTCGGCAAGGCTCGCGTGCTAAAAAATCGTGTTCGCCAATACTTTCAAGCCAACAAGAATCATTCCGCCAAAGTCAAAGCTATGGTCGCCAAAATCGCGGACTTCGAGACGATTGTAACTGCCAGCGAAGTCGAAGCCTTGATTCTCGAATGCAATCTGATTAAAAAGCACCGCCCACGCTACAACATAAGCCTCAAGGACGACAAGAGTTATCCTTACCTTCGTGTGACTGCCGAAGAATTCCCGCGAATCATTTTGACGCGGCGCATTGTTCACGACGGCTCCCGCTACTTCGGACCATATACCAGCGGGCTTGCCGTTAAAGAGACGCTCGCCTTGCTCAGGAAAATTTTCCCGCTTAGGACGTGCAAGACCTTTGCTAAGCGTCCGTGTCTGGAGTTTCATATCAAACGATGCCTCGCGCCGTGTGCAG
>CAMNLS010000192.1 GCA_946543495.1 uncultured Selenomonadales bacterium
TGCCGACCGTGAACGCCGAAAAGCCGCTGTCATTCCAAACTGCCTGGAGCGACACGGAAAACGCGTTTAAAGCTTCCAAAATGAATCACCCCTTTTATTTACGTTGCAGATTGTTGAACTTGGCGGACGCTCTCCACGGCGTGCCCTCATGATTTAGGATTTTAACCGCCTTGACTTGTCCCGTGAAACCGTAAGCCGCTATTGCAGCCGAGATTGCCGCAATGACTTCGGGCTTAATACCCTCTTCGACAACGGGCACTGGTTCGGGGGCTGATACCTCTTCCGACTTCACAGCAACAAGCGGTTCTTCTTCTTCGGGAGTCTCTTTAACTTCAGGCTCCTTTGTTGGGTCAATAAAGTGAATCAGCTTAATCAGATACATTAATACAACAAGCACAATGAAGACGACCGTCATGTTTATCATCATGATAATCAACGGATTCGTCGTTACCGGAGAATGGTCCATGAAAGAAATCACCTCAATTATTATTTGCAAAGCTTAGCGCATTATAAATCTTCGCACAAAAAAAATAAAGAACAATCCTGCTTTGCAAAGATAATTCAATCTATCTAACGAAAATCCTTTAAGCCTCTTGTCCTTTAATAAAAGTTTTTTTTATGTTGAAGGCGTCGTCGAATAGAGTAATATCCGCCGCCTTGCCTACCTCAAGACTTCCGAGCTTGTCGAAGACGCCAAGTTCAACGGCAGGATTCTTTGTGACGAGTTCAACACCCGCCGCAACGTCAAGGCTCATGTTCGTGCAGAAGTTCCTAAGGACATCATTCATCGTGGCGACGCTCCCGACAAGTGTTTCGTCCTCCAGCGTGGCGCGATTGCCTTTGACGAACACTCTTTGCCCGCCGAGTTCGCTCAAGCCGTCGCCAATGCCGCAAGCCCTGCAAGAATCCGTTATCAAGATAATTTCTCTGCGCGGCTTAGCTTTATTAACGAGCCTTTGCGCGGCGGGGTGTACGTGAACATTATCGGCAATCAATTCGACGACTGCATTTGAATCAAGAGCCGCTCCAACGACGCCCGGTTGTCTGTGATGAAGTCCAGTCTGCGCATTGAATAAGTGCGTGATGTGCTTCGCGCCGTGAGCAATCGCCGCCATTGCAGTTTCGTAAGTCGCCGCGCTGTGTCCGATTGACACGACGATATTTTCTTTCAAGCAACGGTCAATGAAATCCAAGCCGACTTCTTCGGGCGCAATGGTGATGATTTTAATCACGTCCGCAAAATCTTTTATCAACTCAAAGTCGGCGGGCAAGATGTTTTCCTCAGCTTGCGCTCCTTTGAACTTTTTACTGATGAAAGGACCTTCGAGGTGTGCTCCGAGTATCCTCGCGCCGCTTGAAAAATTTTTGCCCTCGCGAACTCTTTCCAACGCCCGATAAATATTTGCAAGAGGCATAGTCATAGTCGTCGGCAAAAAGCTCGTGACACCGCATGAAGGCATGAACTCAGCGAACTTCTTTAAGGCGTTAATGTCGTCGTCCATAGTGTCGACGCTCGCCGCCCCGTGAATGTGAATGTTTATAAAGCCTGGCGATACGTAAGCCCCTGCCGCGTCGATAAACTCCGCTCCGTCCACAGGCTCGCCGATTGAAATAATTTGCTCGTCGAAGTTCAAACAGCCCGCGCAGATTTTAAAATCTCCGTTCGCGTCTGGAAGAATCAATCGCCCATTAATCAAAGACTTCATGCGCTCGCCTCAATGGTGGAAAAGCCTAATGTGCGTGAACGCCATAGCAATTCCGTACTTGTCGCAAGTCTCGATAACATTGTCATCGCGAATGGAACCACCCGTTTGCGCAATGAAGTCAACGCCCGATTGATGAGCACGCTCAATGTTATCGCCGAACGGGAAGAACGCATCCGACGCTAACGACACGCCGCGCAGATTCTTTAGCCAAGTGTGTTTATCGTCAGCAGTCAAAGGAGCGGGCTTAACGTCGAACAGATTCTGCCACGTGTCGTCGAAGGTCTCGCCGCCAAGATAAACATCAATCGCGTTGTCGCGGTCGGGACGCTTGACGCCTTTTTTAAACGGCAACTCTAAGACCTTCGGGCATTGACGCAGGAACCAGTAATCAGCTTTGTTGCCGGCAAGGCGTGTGCAATGAACGCGGCTTTGCTGACCAGCACCAATACCGATTGCCTGCCCGCCCTTAGCGTAGCAAACCGAATTCGATTGCGTGTACTTGAGAGTTATCAACGCGGTTAAAAGGTCGCGGCGTGCTCCGGGCGTGAAGTTCTTATTCTGCGTCGGAATGTCGGTTAAGCAGTCGTCGGAAATTTTTATGTCGTTGCGCTTCTGCTCGAAGGTCACGCCGAAGACTTGCTTAGTCTCGACGGCGGGCGGCTCGTAATCGCGATTGGCTTTGAGCACAAGATAATTTCCGCCGCGCTTGGATTTCAAAATCTCCAACGCTTCAGGCGAATAGCTCGGCGCAATTACTCCGTCGCTGACTTCGCGCTTGAGATAATTGGCGGTCGGCTCGTCGCACTCATCA